>DAOWDF010000157.1 GCA_030639165.1 Alphaproteobacteria bacterium | reverse complement strand
GTAGCTTTTATCGCAAGTAACTTCGGCAGCTAGATCTGCGCCTTCAAGGCCGCCCCAGCTTTTGGCTTCGGCTAATAGAGCGTCTAGATCAAATTTGCCGTCTTGATTATGGCAGATCACTGCATTTGGTGCGCCATTATCTCTTATGTAGCGTGTTAAGCTTCTTGTATCTATGCCGCTTATCCCGACAAGGTTGTGCTCAACAAGCCATTCATTGAAATGTTTATTAGCGCGCCAGTTTGATGGGCTAGTGATATCTTCACGCACAATTAAACCACGAGCAACGGGATTTATTGTTTCGATGTCCTCATCGTTAGTTCCTGTATTTCCAATATGTGGAAATGTGAAGGTGATTATCTGGCCAGCATAGCTGGGGTCGGTTAAAATCTCTTGATAACCTGTCATTGACGTATTAAAGCAAATCTCGCCAATAGCTTTGTTTTGTGCGCCGATTCCGCGTCCCCAGAATATTTTTCCATCAGAAAAAACAATAATGGCGGTTGCATTTGTGGGTCGTTTTATATTAGAAAGTTCAGACATTTATGATATGCTCCAGCAAATTAAAGTTTCAGTACCTGCTAGAGATACATTTCCTAATGTGTTTTGAATGAAAAGGAAAGCAAAAAATGGATAAACGTACAGAAATAAGTTCAGCGCTAAAAGAAGCGATGAAAAGTCAGGATAAAATAGCGGTTTCTACCATAAGGTTGATCATAGCTGCACTCAAGGATCGGGACATTGCTGCGCGGGAGCATGGGTCTGCTGATGCTGTTGATGAAGCTGGGGTTTTGCTGATGCTTCAATCAATGATTAAGCAGCGTCAGGAATCATCACAAACCTATAGTGATGCGGGTCGTGATGACTTGGCTGAACGTGAAGAGGCAGAAATTGATGTTATACGTAGCTTTATGCCTAAGCAGATGTCTGAAGATGAGGTTCGTGAATTAATTGATACACTTATCGCAAAATTAGAGGCTAGCTCTATTAAGGATATGGGTAAGATTATGAATGTATTAAAGGCGGAGTATGCAGGGCAGCTTGATATGGGTAAGGCTGGCGGGATAGCAAAAGAAAAGTTGGCTTAGGTTATTTATCAAATAAGCTTTTGATTTTTAGCTTGAATTTATTCCATAGTGGGAATGAGCAGCAGTTTTCTCCATATTCGATAACATTTATTTTTGTATCTTTTGAAAAAATCTTTGGCATTTATATACTCATTTCCTGTTTTATGGTTAGCTTGCCGACTTAATTTGAAGCCTATGTATCATTCATTTTTTAGCAAGTAAATACTTAAATTATGTATCTTAATAGTTATTCTATGTATTAATATACACATATGTAAAAGTTTACGCAAATTTACGTAGTGCTAAGTCTGGCTATTAAGAGTTGTTTGTGTGGGTGCGTTAAGATACCGTATCGCTGATATCGAGGATATTAATTTATAGGAAGAACTTTATGAAAGAACCACGTTATTTATTCATACTATTTTTATTGGTGTTCAGCTTAGGTTCGCTGTCTGCATGTTCGCCTGTTTATAAAACAGAGTACCAATTTACGCCTCCAGAAACAGCAGAGGGCGTTGCTTGCGCGAATAATTGCCTTGATGCTCTGCATTCTTGCACAGATAGCTGTCAATCTAAGGAGACTGAATGTCGTTATATAGAAGATTTAAAGTCAGAGCTTGAATATCAGCTTTATATACGAGAGCAGTCGCTTTTGAAAAAGGCGGTTGAGAGGAAGCGGAGCTCTTTTACAAATTATCGGCATTGCAATACAGGGTGTAAAAAACAATGCCAATCATCTCAGCGTATCTGTCATTCAAATTGTGGTGGCGGGGTGGCAAAACATAGATATTGCTCCGCATTTTGTGATGAATAGCTGCGTTAGAAAGCATATATGTCGATAAATCCTTTATTTTTAGATGAGCTACGTAACCGTCTTACACTGTCAGAAATAATTGGCAGGCGTATAACGGTTAAACGCGCGGGGCGTGAGTCTAAGGCTTGTTGCCCGTTCCATGGAGAGAAAACGCCATCTTTTACTATTAATGATGATAAGCAGTTTTATCACTGCTTTGGGTGCGGCGCGCATGGGGATGTTATTGGCTTTGTTATGAAGCATGATAACCTTTCATTTATTGATACGCTTGAAATGCTGGCCGCCGAGGCGGGCATGGAAGTCCCTAAGCAGACTCCTCAAGCTGCAGCTAAGGCGAAGAAGGATAAGGATCTATATGAATTAATGGAAGATGCCACCTTATTCTTTGAAGATAATTTACATGATCCGCGTAATTTAGATGCTCTTAGTTATTTGCTTGATCGTGGGATAAGCAAAGAGACGATAAAGGAATTCCGCATTGGTTTTGCGCCTGATGACGGGCAAGCTTTGCGTAAATATTTGCTTAGCAAGGATTACAAGGAAGCGGATATGATTAAAGCGGGAGTGATCAGGGCTTCGACGCGTGGCGGTGACCCTTATGCTTTCTTTCGCGATCGGGTTATGTTTCCTGTGCCTGATCGCCGTAATCGCATAGTTGCGTTCGGTGGCAGAATATTGCCAGAGCATATGCGCCCGCCTCAACGTGGGGATTTTGTGCCACCGAAATATATCAACTCATCTGAAACGCCATTATTTCATAAGGGATCTATGTTATATGGTGAGCCAATAGCAAGGCGAGCTGCAGCGGATGGGCAAAAGATTGTACTGGTTGAGGGCTACCTTGATGTTATTGCCTGCGCGCAGGCAGGGATTCGGGGGGCTCTTGCCCCTATGGGGACAGCCGTGACGGATGAGCAGATAATATCTATGTGGAAGATGATCCCTGATTTCACGAAAATACCAATTCTTTGTTTTGATGGTGATGGGGCAGGGCGTAAGGCTGCAAGGCGGGTTAGTGAAAATATACTGCCATTACTGGAAGCGGGGCGGAGCGTTGATTTTGCCTTTATGCCTGACGGGGAAGATCCAGATAGTTTGATTAAGTCATCGGGCGTTAAAGGTTTGCAGAAGATATTGGGGCAATCTATTTCGCTGTTTGATTTTATCTGGAATTTCTACATTGCGGGCAGGGAGTTTAAAACTCCAGAGCTGCGCGCTGGGGTGATTAAACAGCTTGATAATGAGGTTGCGCGCGTGGCAAATGCGGATGTGCAGGTTCATTATAAATCTTTGCTCCGTCAAAAAGTGTCAGATAAGTTTTTTAAACGTAAACCTTTTGGCGGGGGCTTTAATAAAGGTAATAAGTGGCAATCAGGTAATAAAGTTGGTATGAAGCCTATGCGCCCTAGTTCATCAAAATCAAGAGCGGCGCATTTGTTTCCTAGAGTTTTGCTTGCCGCTATAATCAACCATCCGCATATATTTGATGGGGTGGAGGATGTGCTGTCATCTTTGGTGGTGGGGGATAGGGCTTTGGATCGTTTGCGTCAAAATATAATGGCAATTTTATCCGATGATCCAGTGATTGATAGGCTGGTTTTGTTGGGTCAATTAGAAAATGCAGGTTTTGCACAAGAAATAGGTGACATTTGTAACGAATCTGTATATGTTCACGCATCTTTTTGTTCTGCGTCTGCAAAGGATGAAGATGTTCAGAGTTTATGGCTTGAATATTGGAGTGATGGCAATGAGGCAAGGCTGGAAGAGGAAATACAGAATGGATGGAAGCGTGCATTTGTCGATTCTAATGAGGAAGAAGAAGTAAGACTAAGAGATTTATTATATGAAAAGAGATCCGGCGAGGATTAGTAGTTTATTCTTTATGACTTTAAATTGAAGTTAAATTTTAGGGAATAGAATTCAAATAATTCATCTTAAGGCTTTGAAATAGGTTTAATTTACAATTATAATTTGGGTTTTTAAATAGGTACCGTATAACATGGTTAAAAATAGCGC
>DAOWDF010000250.1 GCA_030639165.1 Alphaproteobacteria bacterium | reverse complement strand
TCCTACGGATTTCTTCATCTCGTCCGATAATCGGATCAATCTTGCCCGCTCGCGCATCTTCCGTCAGATCACGCGCATATTTATTAAGCGCATCAAACTGATCTTCTGCGCCCGCACTGTCCGCCGTGCGCCCTTTACGTATATTGTTAATCGCCTCGTTTAAATTCTTGTCATTAATATTTGCATCCTCAAGATAGCCTGCAATATCACTTTTCTTCGCCATGATCATGGCCTGTAATATGCGCTCGGTGGTAACGAATTTATCACCGGCCTTTTCTGCTATATTCTCGGCCGTAGCCATAATTTTAGTAATATCATTAGATAGTCGCAAACCCCCTGCCCCTGAACCACTAACCACAGGAAATTTAGCAATAGCGCCCTCAACCGAGCTTTTTAGACGTGCAAAATCACCATCACAGCTCCGCACTAATTTAGATACCAAACCATCACTATCATCGAGCATTACTTTCAAAAGATGTTCAGGCTCTAAGGATTGATGAGAATGACGCGCCGCTAGGGTCTGCGCTTCTTGCAAAAAGCTTTTGGTTTTTTCTGTGAGCTTATCAAAATTCATAACCATTTTCCCTCATTGTTTCCAAATCATCAAACGTCATACCCGCGGCTATGCAAGGCATAGCTAAAACTGTGGGTATCCATATGCCAGCAGCAAAGCTGCTGTCTTTACCAGATCCCCTTCGTATAAATTTTGCTTGCGCAAAATCAAGGGGATGACAATATGCATTATACGCTTAAAAGATGGCTTTTCCTATTATTGAAGTCAAAAAAAAAGGCAGCCTATATTAGGCCGCCATTAAAGTTAGTAAAAGTTATATAAAGGGATATTTAATCAACAGTTTCTGTCTCTTCCTGCTTTACAGTAGGTTTAACAGAAGTCTCAGCGCCAAGAATACTTGCTGGCAATCCTAAATCATCGGCTTGTTTCGGCGCATTTTCTTGTACTGGCTTTTTCGTATCAGCCGTATCGTTTCTATTACCTGCATCATCAGCAATATCCTTGCTATTACGAGAATTCTTGATTCTGCTTGCCTCCATACCCGCGGTCATCTCATTAATGATGCGTATGTAATGTTCTGCATGCTGGAAATAATTCTCTGCTACCGTGCTATCACCTACAGATACAGCATCCTTAGCCAGAGCAATATATTTCTCTGCCACTTGATTAGCTGTGCCACGGATACGTACATCCGGCCCATTACTATCATAAACTTGTGTACGGTTCTGATTACCGTTACTGCGACGCCCCGTATTGTTATTACGGTTTCTATGTCTTTTATTCTGTGTTCCGTGTCTCATATTTAAGTCCATTTAGCGTTACAATTTTTACACAACTCAACCCGTACACCATACATTAAATTCGTAGGTATAAATAGACCAGCACATCAAAGTCTGTATAGTTAAACACAACATATTGTTACTGCTTCTAATCGCCCTAACTGCATATTGTGTTCGTGTTTGCGTTGAACAAGATCAAGTTACCTCGAAGAGTGTTTTTCAATCAAGCCATGCAATTAAAAAAAAGTCATTTATCCCCACCAGAGATATCCACAACCCGCGGATTCCCTGCAAGATCGTGGTGGACGGTGCGTTGCATAAATCGCGATTCTTCCGCGAGTCGCATAACATCTTTTTCCTGATCATAACCGATCTCGAAAAAGGCTTTTCCACCCTCATTTAAAAAGGTTTTTAAAGCGGGAAAAATAATTTTATATGGATTTAAACCGTACTTCCCTCCATCAAGCGATAGAATCGGATCATGATTCCGCACCTCTTTGGATAACTCGGGTATAATTTGATTCGAGATATATGGCGGATTCGAGACAATAAGGTCATATTTTCCACCAATAGCTTCTAGCCATGAACCGCAAACGAAGCTCGCACGATCACCAACGTGATTCTTCTTTGCATTTTCTTTTGCGCATTTAACCGCGCCATAGGATAAATCAACGCCATAACCAGTGGCATTAGGAAACTCTGATAGCAACGAAATCAAAATACAGCCAGAGCCAGTTCCTAAATCCAGAATACGTAACGGCCTATCCTTACCAAAACTCTTTAACGCAAGCTCTATAATCAGCTCGGTATCAGGGCGCGGATCCAAAGTATCGGGCGTTATCTTAAATTCTAGCCCCCAAAACTCACGCGCCCCATATATACGTGATATCGGCTTGCCAGATAAGCGCTCCTTAATATCCACCACAATCAAATCATATTGCTCTTGGGTAATATCAGAATCAGGGCTAGCAATAATATCGCTCCAACTATAGCCCGAGCGTTCTTCTATAATCAGCCGCGCATCAAGTTCAGGAGTTTCAACTGCCCCATCCTTTAATATAGAACATATTTCTGAATATAGTGGTTTAAGGGTAGTAGACAAAATCAAACATCCAAGCTAGCTAAAGCCTCAGCCTGATCTTCCGAGATAAGTGCGTCAATAACCTCATCCAGAGCCTCACCGCGAATAACATCATCAAGCTTATATAATGTGAGATTTATACGGTGATCAGTCAAACGGCCTTGTGGGAAGTTATAGGTACGAATACGCTCCGACCTATCGCCAGAACCAACTTGGGATTTACGATCTTCTGCGCGCTCATCGGCAAGCTGTTGACGCTGTAAATCATAAAGGCGAGTACGTAAAACCTTCATCGCCTTTTCTCTATTTTTATTCTTAGAGCGCGCCTCATGCATTTCCACCGTAACGCCCGTTAGTAAATAGACAATACGCACCGCGCTGTCTGTGGTGTTAACGTGCTGCCCGCCTGCCCCTTGCGAACGATAAGTATCAATGCGCAAATCACGCGCCACATCTATCTGCACATCGACTTCCTCAGCCTCTGGCAACACTGCAACAGTCGCCGCCGAAGTATGAACTCGCCCTTGAGTTTCCGTTTTTGGCACGCGCTGCACGCGATGCACACCAGATTCAAACTTCATTTTAGAGAAAACATTTTTCCCCGTAATTTCCGCAACAATATCCTTATAGCCACCAACATCCGTTGACGATGCCTCAACAACCTCAAACTTCCAGCCCATTTTCCCAGCATATACTTTATACATACCCATTAGATCAGCACAAAACAAACCAGCCTCATCCCCGCCAGTTCCCGCACGTATCTCTAATATAGCATTCTTTGTATCGGCCTCATCCTTAGGAATAAGTACAAGGCGTATTTTCTTTTCAAGCTCAGGAATGCGCGCATTAAGAGCTCTAATCTCTTCTTCTGCCATTACCTTCATTTCAGGATCATCAAGCATCTCGCCAAGATCATCCTTTTCAGCCATAGCGGTTTCCAACTCTTCCCACGCCTCAACAACGGGGCTAAGCTCTGCATATTCCATGGATAGCTTGGTAAATTCCTCACCACTTAGCGCGCCAGCAGACATCAATGCCGCAAGTTCCTCATGGCGTGCGCGAATAGTTACTAATTTTTCCTTCATCGACATGAAGAGCCTCTTTTTCTTTAAATAAATTACGTGTTAGGTTATGCCTTATAATTTAAGGCGCGTCCACAAAATCTAATGTACTAAGATAAGCGGAGTTCAAAGGAATATTACGCCGCACCGAACCTTCACCGCCCAAAGGCTTCAAAACATTGCCGCCAAGGATAATTTCAACATTCGCTGCATTACCAATAGTCATACTCAGATCAGGGCGATCTGGTACAAAATACTGATCCCCCTCTTTAAGCACAGTAGAGACTAAAACTTTGCCCTCACCATTCTTAATCTCAACCCAACTATCATTGGTAATATTAAGTATAATGCCTGTTTTTTGCACGGCATCGCCGCCCATATCCTCGACGACCACTTCCTTAGGGTCAGCCATAATAGGGTCAACGCTAGCGCCCTCATTAACTGCAAACTTAACCAATATATCTTTCTCTATATGAGTTTTAATATCCTCGGGAACATCCTTGATCTCCATTATTTCAGAAGATTTAACATCATCGTCATCGCCTTTACCGACGAACATAAAGAGTAAAATAGCGCCAGCTATACAGGCCACAACCAGCCAAACCGCAGGAGTTCTCGCTTCATTTGCTGGCGTAGGAAAAGATAAAGTTTCATCATGTTGAGTGTCCATATACTGCGCAATAAATAACTGCACAACCTTACCGCCATCAAGCCCAAGATATTCAGCGTAGCTCCGCACAAAACCAATTGCATATACTCGCCCAGGAAGCTTACCAATATCCCCACGCTCTATCGCATCTATCTGACAACTACGAATACGCAAAGAACCTTCTATATCCGCAATACTTTGCCCATAACCAATACGAACCAACCGCAAAGCCTCACCGATATCAACATTAGCGATATCTTCAAACTCTGAAACTGGCAGTGCATTTTCCATTTACTCTTTATCCAAACCATAAGCAGCATGCAACGAACGTACAGCAAGCTCTGTATAATCATCATCAATCAATATACTAATCTTGATCTCCGAAGTTGATATAACATAAATATTTATGTTTTTATCCGCCAGAGTTTTAAACATAGTATTAGCAACGCCTGCATGGCTCTTCATACCGATTCCAACCACAGAGATTTTTGCCATCTTATCATTAACAATAATCTCCTTATATTGAAGGTCAACGCCATCATTTAAGGTCTTAACGGCCAAATCAAGCTCAGTCCTAGGAACTGTAAAAGTCATATCGGTAAGGCCATCCGCAGAGATATTCTGCACAATCATATCAACATTAACCGCTGCGCTTGCCAGCACTCCAAATAATTTGGCTGCAATACCAGGAACATCCTGAACGCCAACAACCGTAATTTTTGCCTCATCACGATTATGCGCGATCCCGCTAACAATTTCCTGTTCCATAATTTTATCCTCCGTAGTTACGAGTGTACCTGCCATTGCACTACCCACTTCATCATCAAAGCTAGATAGTACCTGAATTGGTACAGCATTTTTTGCGCCCATCTCAACCGAACGCGTTTGCAAAACTTTACTTCCCAATGAAGCCAGCTCCAACATCTCTTCATAAGAGATTTTATTAATCTTCTTAGCTAGCGGAACTATGCGTGGATCAGCAGTAGATACACCTGAGACATCAGTATATATATCACAACGATCAGCACATAATGCCGCAGCAAGCGCAACCGCGCTAGTATCAGAACCACCACGCCCTAGCGTAGAAATACGCCCTAGCTCGGTAACTCCTTGAAATCCAGGGACAACAGCAACCTCACTATTATTCAGGCGCTTATGAAGCTCATCAGTATCTATGCTCTTAATACGCGCCCTGCCATGAACATTATCGGTTCTGATCGGTATTTGCCAGCCAAGCCAAGAGCGAGCATCAATGCCGCGCTTCTGTAATGCCATAGCCATAAGACCTGACGTTATCTGCTCCCCGCTAGAAACCACACTGTCATACTCGCGCGCATCATATAGTGGGCTTATTTGTGAACAATAATCGACAAGGGTATTGGTAACGCCAGACATAGCAGAAACCACGACGACAACCTTGTTACCCGCCTCAACTTCAATCGCAACCTTATTAGCCGCATTTTCAATGCGCTCTATGTCTGCAACCGAAGTTCCACCAAATTTTGCAACTATTAAAGCCATTTCTTAAAACTTTTACACTCTTGTATTTTTTGTAGCGTTTATCCATACTAAATATCACATAAAAAATCAAAGAATTTAGGCCAAACATGCAAAATAACTCAACAATCGACCAATCTGAAATAAAGCATTTTGCAAAAGACTCGAGTAAATGGTGGGACGAAGAAGGCCCATTTAAACCTCTGCACCGCCTAAACCCTGTACGAATTGAATATATTAACGAGCAAATTTGCACCCACTTTAGCACCCCCGACATAAGTGACTTAAATATAATTGATATTGGCTGCGGTGGAGGCTTGGCTAGTGAAGCTCTTACAGAGCTAGGCGCGAACCTTACATCCATTGATGCTGACAGCAACGCTATTGAAGTTGCCAAATCCCACGCCAAAAGCCAAGACCTAGAAATAAATTATATATGTGGCGATGCAGCAGATATAAAAGATAAGTATGACGTAGTCATGGCTCTAGAAATTATCGAGCATGTCAGCGATATAAATGAGTTCATAAAAATATGTGCTAGTCTGCTAAAACCTGATGGCCTGCTTATAATGTCTACTATAAATCGTACGCCGAAATCATACGCTCTGGGTATAATTGCCGCAGAATATATATTGCGTTGGGTTCCTAGAGGCACTCACTCATGGAAGAAATTTGTTAAGCCTTCCGAGATTGCTAAACAAGCATCCAAACACAACTTAACCCCGCATAATATAACGGGGTTAACCTTTAATCCTCTAAATAATGAGTTCCAATTATCCGAAACTGATCTTGATGTGAATTACCTTATGACACTAAGCAGCCATAACTAGCTGTGCGTCCATGTCATTAATAGCATCCTGAATTACATCCATCGGAATATAAATAAAGTTATTTTCCGTCGCAGGGCGTGAAATTATCGCTTTAAGCTCATCCATGCTGTAAATAATATTAGTACCAGACATTGGGCTACTAAAGAAAACAAATGGGTTTTCGCCCATACTACATCTGTAAGTCCAAGAAGTTCTAGCTGCTCTCATTTTAAAATTATTTCCCATTTCCTTAACCCTTTCTTAATAATTACTGTACTATTTATACATGTAATGCTGGGTTATGTCAAACTTTTAACGATTTATTAATTAATATATATTACTATAGCAAAATCACATAAAGCATAATAAGCTGCCTTTATGAGCAATATTCTTCCCATTTTAATAGCCTTAGCCCTGTTATCCGTAGTAAGCGTGCTGTTTATCGGCATCTTCTCGATGATAAAAGGCGGTGAATTCAATAAAAAATACGGCAATCGGCTAATGCAGCTACGCGTAACCCTGCAAGGGTTTGCTATATTATTACTTGCACTGTCATATTTTTTATCCCAAAGTTAGTACATCTTATCTCTCGGAGTATTTACCCATGAAAATCCTTGTCCCTATAAAACGCGTAGTTGATTACAACGTAAAAATCCGCGTAAAATCCGATAATTCAGGTATTGATATCGCCAATGTTAAAATGTCGATCAATCCATTTGATGAAATCGCTATCGAAGAAGCCGTACGCTTAAAAGAAGCGGGCAAAGCATCAGAAATAATCGCAGTTACTATCGGGCCAGAAAAATCACAGGAGCAAATCCGCACCGCCATGGCTATTGGCGCAGACCGCGGCATATTAGTAAAAACTAATGCGCCAATTGATTTAGGCGGAGTAGAGCCACTTGCTGTTGCAAAAACCCTAAAAGCCATAGCCGACAAAGAAAACCCTGATCTTATCATCATGGGCAAGCAATCTATTGATGATGATTCAAATCAGACTGGGCAAATGCTAGCGGCACTTTTAGGCTGGGCGCAAGGAACTTTTGCATCTGAACTTGAAATTAATGACGGATCGTTGCAGGTCACCCGCGAGATTGATGGCGGCCTAGAAACATTAGAGCTAAAGACTCCTGCCATTATAACCACTGACCTACGCCTTAATGATCCACGCTACGCTAAGCTGCCCGATATTATGAAGGCCAAGAAAAAGCCACTGGAAATAATT
Organism: Alphaproteobacteria bacterium; assembly: GCA_030639165.1. Lineage (GTDB taxonomy): Bacteria > Pseudomonadota > Alphaproteobacteria > Micavibrionales > Micavibrionaceae > UBA1672. The sequence goes on along the minus strand of DAOWDF010000250.1, from coordinate 2,159 downwards.
GAGCCTTCCGATCTTGGTGTTGATTATACCCCGCGTCTGGAAATCGTTAGCGTTAATGAACCCCCTACCCGCTCGGCAGGAATTAAGGTCGAAAGCGTTGACGCGCTAATCGATACCCTTAAAAACGAAGCGAAGGTAATATAAACATGAAAACCCTAGTAATAGCAGAACATGATAATACAGAGCTAAAATCAGCTACATTACACGCTATCGGCGCAGCCATTAAAATAGGTGGTGATATAGACATCCTTGTTGCTGGCTCAAATTGCGACATAGTTGCTCAAGCCGCCGCGCAAATCTCTGGCATAAACAAAGTTATCAAAGCAGATGCACCCCCCCTAGAGCATCAACTTGCCGAAGATATCGCCCCAATAATCGTAGATTTAGCGTCCAACTACACTCATATCCTCAGCGCCGCCACCACCTTCGGTAAAAACACATTACCAAGAGCAGCTGCCCTACTGGATACGCAGCAAATTTCCGACATTATATCCGTCGAATCTGCAGACACTTTCAAACGCCCCGTATATGCAGGAAATGCAATCGCGACAGTTAAATCATCAGATAGCATTAAACTTATAACCGTTCGCACAACAACATTTGATGCAGCCGATGCAGCAGGCGGAAGCGCAAGCGTAGAAGATTACTCTGCCCCCGCATCTTCTGAGCTTAGCAAATTCATCAAGCACGAACTATCAACATCAGAGCGCCCAGAGCTTACTTCTGCGAAAATAGTAGTATCTGGCGGGCGCGGCGTTGGCTCTGAAGAGAACTTCGCAATCATCGAAAAACTAGCCGACAAACTCGGCGCAGCCATCGGTGCATCACGCGCAGCCGTTGACGCGGGCTATGTTCCCAATGACTATCAAGTCGGTCAAACTGGCAAAATTGTCGCTCCCGACCTATATATAGCCATTGGAATTTCAGGAGCTATCCAACATCTTGCAGGCATGAAGGACTCAAAAGTCATTGTTGCCATCAATAAAGATGAGGACGCGCCAATATTCGGTGTCGCTGATTACGGCCTTGTCGCTGATTTATTTGACGCTGTGCCAGAGCTTGAAGGTAAGATTTGAAAATATACATCTAAGTAAAGTGCCGTTAACCTATATAAGAAACGACTAACGATGTAATATTATTCCGTAGGTATCTTAAATACAGACTTAGTTTTATCACGATCAAAGGTCGCACCCTCTGTTTTTGCGCCATCTAATATAGCATCACTCAGATTAGCACCAGTAAAATCTGCACCACGTAAATCTGCATCAGTTAAATTGGCAAAAGTTAAATCTGCACCAACAAAAATAGCATCCTTCATCTTTGCTCCGGTAAAGTCACCATAACGCAAACGCGCATTTTCAAAGACGCATGGGCTAAACCTGTTCATAACCCCTGTGCCAAACATAAGTGATGTGCAATTTGCACCCTTCAAATTAGCATGAGATAAATTAGCGTTCTTAAACGAAGAGCCACGTAAATCTGCCTCTTCAATATCACAACCTCTAAAATCAGAATTATCCAGCACAGCGCTTTGCATATTAATCTGATACAAATTCATACCTATAAAGCTAGCCTTAACCGCTTTAATCGCTGTCATTTCTTTTTGCTTTAGAGAGCCAAGTGTCTTGAGATCAACCTCACTAAGATCAAGCTGCTCCCCACTATCCCCTCGTGTATCTAGCCACTTACGGTGATTTTCAAGCATTTCTGGCAGTGAATCTGCTAATGCAGAAATATCCTTACCAACATTTGCGTCAGTAACCGCTTCTGACGTATCAAGCCCAACATGCTGCATATCACCAGCATCAACTCCGATTAAAATTGCCGATTTAGTATTAGCTCCCGAGAAATTTGCACCACTAATATTCACATTTGAAAGGTTAGCTCCCTCAAGTGTAGCACCGCGCAAATCCGCATGTACCATATTCGCACCAGTCATATCTGCATCTGAAAAATCAGCAGAAGAAGCCATTGATCCAGCCAACCTTGCACCGCTTAAATTAGCCCCACGAAAATTAACAGCGTTAACCTCACCTGTAAACTCACCATCGCTAGAAACCCCGCCCTTACGCAAATCTGCATCCTCAAGGTCAGCTCCCTCCAAATTTGCATGCTCTATACGTGCACCACGCAAATCTGCACGCGAGAATATTGTTTTA
>DAOWDF010000076.1 GCA_030639165.1 Alphaproteobacteria bacterium | reverse complement strand
GTGCGAGTTTTCAAGCGCAGCCGTCTTCAGCTTTCACCCTGTTAAAATTATCACAACAGGTGAGGGCGGCGTTGTTACCACTAATGATGAGGTATTATACAACAAGCTTTTAAAGCTGCGTACTCACGGCATTACCAAAGATCCAGAGCAACTGCATCAAAACCATGATGAGCCATGGTATTTCGAGCAGCAGGGTTTGGGCTATAATTACCGCATCACCGATTTACAATGCGCGCTGGGTTCAAGCCAGATGAAACGCCTCGATAACTACGTAGAAAAAAGAGCATATTTGGCGCAGAGATATTTTGAAAGGCTTGCTGATTTGGCTGTTATTTTGCCAACCATAAGCGATGCAGCAGATTCTAGCTGGCACTTATTCGTAATTCAAATAGATGCAGGAAAATGCAAAAAAGACAGGCGCGAAGTTTTCCTTGAGCTAAGAGAAAATGGCATAGGAGTTAATGTGCATTATATTCCCGTCCATACTCACCCATATTACAAGGGTTTGGGCTTTACTGAAGGTAGCTTTCCTGTATCCGAGGAATATTACAAAAACGCGATAACGCTGCCCTTATATCCTAACCTTACCGAAGATGAGCAAGATTATATTTGTTCAACATTAGAGCGCAGCTTGGAAATAACAGGAGAGAATATATGAAACCAATTGCAATAATACCGGCAAGAGGCGGGTCAAAAAGAATAGCAAAGAAAAATATAGTTGATGTATGTGGTGTTCCTATGATTGGCCATACAATAACCAATGCCATAAATAGTGGCGTCTTCAGCTCTATTATTGTTTCGACAGATGATAATGAAATAAAGGATATATCAGAATCATTTGGAGCTCGGGTAGTCGCTAGGTCAGAAGAACTGGCAACAGATACAGCGTTTGAAATCGACGCATATGCAGAGGTTTTGGATCAGATAAAAGATGCGGGAGATGAGGCGCCAGAATTTTTCTGTGGGCTCTACGCTACTGCTATATTTTTAGAGGAAAAAGATTTCACGGGTGCATACGAGCTACTGAGAGGTAATAATGAGACAGGGGTGTTAATGGGAGTATCAGAATATCCGATACACCCATTTAAGGCTTTAGCTAGTAACAGCAATGGTTTTTTAGAAATGGTTCATCCAGTTGAATGTAAAATGAGATCGCAAACCTATCCTAAATATTTGGCAAGCAACGGCACATTTTACTGGTTTAAGACTGAGGAATATAAAAAAACTCAATCATATTACACGGATAATATGTCAGGATATATATTGCCTCATGAACGGGCTGTTGATATAGATAACCCTGAAGACCTTGAGTGGGCAATTAAACTAATGAAAATAAATAAGGGTGAGCAATAATGAGTTTTAAGACAAAACAGGAAGAGTTCTGGGCCGGAGATTTTGGTAATGAATATATAGAGAGAAATACTCTAGAAGATTTAGTTCCTGCTCGTATATCATTGTTCTCTGAAATATTAAGTAATACAAATAATGTAAATAGTTTTATAGAATTCGGAGCTAATATTGGAGCCAATTTAACTGCTTTAAAACAATTAAGCCCCAACGCAGAGTTCACTGCACTGGAGCTAAATTCTAAGGCAGTTGACGTTTTGGAAAGCTATGGTTGGATTGATAAAATCATTCACGGGTCATTTCTTGATGGGCAAGGTAGTGATCTTGCAGATATGTCATTTACGTCGGGTGTTTTAATACATCTAAATCCAGATATGCTGGATAAAGCCTATGAGAACCTCTATAAAACAAGCAGAAAATACATAATGGTTTGTGAATATTATAACCCATCTCCTGTTACTATTAATTATCGTGGTAATGAAGAATATTTATTCAAAAGAGACTTTGCTGGTGAAATGCTTGATAAGTACCCCGACCTAAAATTAGTTGATTATGGTTTTAAATATAAACGAGATCCCAATTATTTCTATGATGATCTGACATGGTTTTTGATGGAGAAAGTATGATTTATGAAAAAATTCACAATAGGCGATCGTAAAATTGGCGATAATGAGCCTTGCTATATCATTGCTGAAGTATCCTGTAATCATAATGGTGACTTCAATGAGGCGCGCAAGATAATAGAAGCCGCTGGAGCAGCAGGGGCAGACGCGGTGAAGCTGCAAACCTATACTGCCAATACAATGACCAGAGATTTGAATATATCTCTTGATGGCACAATGTGGGCTGGCATGGATCTTCATGGTTTATATGAGAAGGCGCATACACCTTGGGATTGGTACAAAGATCTAAAGCAGGTTGCCGATGATAATGGTATGCAAATATTCTCTTCCCCATTTGATGAAACAGCAGTTGATTTCCTTATGGAGCAAGATGTCCCAGCTCTTAAAGTTGCGTCATTTGAAGTTGTTGATACGAAGTTATTGGAATATGTGGCCAAAACTGGCAAGCCAATAATTGTTTCAAATGGAATGACAGATTTTCTTGAGATGAAGGAATCTGTGGATGTTTTACGATCTGCAGGAGCAAAGGACGTTGCCGTACTTCATTGCAATAGCGGTTATCCAGCAGCCCTTAATGAAGTAAATTTAAAAACTATTCCAGTTATCGAAGAAATGTTCGGATGTGTAAGTGGTCTTTCAGACCATACATTATTTGCCGATGATAAGAACCAGATAGAACCGGTCGCGCATATAGCCCCTGTAGAAGCTGTGCGTTTTGGTGCAAAGATTATAGAGCTTCATCTTATGATGGATCGTGATGAGGCGCGCGCCCTTTTTGAAAAGGATGAAGGCGGTTATGATTGGGCTTTTTCTCGTGAGCCTGAGGAGCTAAAAAAGCTGATCTCTATGATACGTCACTATGAAAAAACAGGTGAAGTAACCTATGATACCGATAGAGAAAAAGAGCTGGCATTATTGACTCATGGTCAGGTATGTTTCTCCCCTACACCGAAAGAGTTGGCAAGCCGTGATTTGCGCCCTTCCTTGTGGGTTGTTGAAGGTATAAAAGCCGGAGAAAAATTCTCTTTTTGCGGCGGAAGGAAGGGGAATTTTGATTCCATTAGGCCTAATAGCGGCGGCCTACATATAAGATACGCCGATATTATAGAGGGGAAAACTGCGGTTAATGATATCGCTGCTGGCACTCCTTTAAGCTGGGGAATGATTGATTTCAAAAAATCATAGTGGGTTCATTATTTAGCCCATTATATAGTGCTTCATCTTAAATGCTTTCATTAATCTTCATTTCAGTTTATTCATATATTAGTTATATTTATAGAGTTGGAGCGATTTTATGTATTTAAGAAAAAATCTTCTTTTTGTGTTTGTTATATGCACGTTATCAGCATGTTCAAGCTCCGATAAAAAAACGCCAGCCGTTGATTCTGCTTCCGTAGAAACTCTCTATGAAAAAGCATCTAATGCAATGGACAATGAAAACTATGTCAGGGCAACGAAATATTTCGAAGAAGTAGAGCGCCAGCATCCATATTCAAAATGGTCAATGCGTGCGCAGCTTATGGGCGCATACTCATCATATCTCGATCAACGCTATGATGAGGCGGTTATATCACTTGATCGCTATGTCCAGCTTCACCCTGGTGCAGATGATATCGATTACGCTTATTATCTAAAAGCCTTGTGTTTTTATGAGCAGATATCTGATGTCAGGCGCGATCAGGACATGACGATTCAGGCCGTTAAATCACTAAATGCATTAATCAGCCGTTTCCCAAATAGTAAATATACACGTGATGCGCAGCTAAAACGCGATCTTACATTCGATCATTTGGCTGGCAAAGAAATGGATGTTGGACGCTATTACCTAAATCGTGGCCATGTGAATGCCGCTATTAATCGTTTCCGCTCGGTAGTGGTTAACTTTCAAACCACCAGTCATGTCGCCGAAGCTCTCCATCGTTTGGTCGAGGCATATATGACGCTTGGCCTAAAACACGAAGCTTTGCAGGTTGCATCGGTTCTAGGGCATAATTACCCGGGTAGCCGATGGTATGAGCGTAGCTACGCGCTGCTAGATGACAGCCAGCGTCAGAAGATAATAGATGATCGTGGAGTTCTAGAGCGCACATTTGATTCTCTTTTGAAACCAGATTAGAAGATAAATATGTCATCCCCTTGATTTAGCGCAGCTAAATTCATACTAAGGGGATCTGGTAAAGACAGCCAGTAAAACTGGCTGACATATGGATACCCGCAGTTTTAGTAAAGCTTTGCTTTGCCGCGGGTATGACAATTATATATAGGAGTAATATCTAGTATGTTAACCAGTTTGAACATTAATAACGTTGTTCTTATCAAGCATCTGGTTATCGAATTTAAACATGGGTTATGTGCGCTAACGGGTTAGATTAGGGCGGTCAAATTTTGTTT
>DAOWDF010000210.1 GCA_030639165.1 Alphaproteobacteria bacterium | reverse complement strand
GTTAGTTATGGGTGCTCCGCCTGTACCTGGTGCATTGGGTATAGCAAGTATTGCGTTTGCGTTTCCTAATATAGTTGGTGCCATCTATTGTAGTGCTAATATATCTGAAGCAGTTGTTCCTGAATCAAATACTCTTATTACTTGTAAAGGAACATATGAGTTATTAGCTACATTTTTTAATACTACAGGGTTTTCACTTGCAGCTGGTATAACTGTTAAATCACCTGCAGTTCCTACCAACAAGCTAAAACCTTCTTGACCCTGCTTGTTATTTGATAAACCACCGTTACCTCTATATATATCGAAAGCAGCTCCACCACCTAATCCTGGTGCAGATAAAGTAAGTTGAGTGTTACTATCAACTGATTCTACTTGAGCTATAGTACCTGTACTTGGTTCATATACTACATCACCTGCAGCTACTCTTGCGTAATATCCTGTTGCAGCTGGATTAGTTTGTCCATCTAAAAATAATGTTCCTACTGCTGTTAATATTAAGCCAAAAAGCAATACAACATAGGGAATGTTTCCAAGTAGCTTAGTATTTTGCTCCTTAAACAACTCCATAACAACCACCCACTCGCTATCCAGTGCTGATAAGCTATAGCTATATACTTGCCCCTGCTTTTTATCGACTTTACGATCCATGTAATATAAGGGGTTTTTAGATTTACTATCCCTAATGGTAAGTCTTGAGACTATGTTATTCTCTGACAATATCCATTTATTAAAAATCATTTGAGCGCGGCTAACCCCGATAAGAACCCCTTTGCTATAATCTCCGCTTTTGATAGTTTTAACAAAAGCAAATGACCGCGCCATAATTTTAGGGTTAGAGTTTTCCTCTACATAAGACATCCCCTTTAAGTCAGAAATCAAATGCAGGCCAGTGTCCTGAAAGCTTTTTTCATTAATTATCCTGCCTATTATTTCCTTGTCAGGAACAAGTCTATAACCAGGCCTTAGTCTATTATCGGATATTACTTTATATTGCCAATCTCCTGCACTAACTTCATATAACCATAAAAGCTGATCAAAATTCCCTAAGTTTGGAACGTTAGCTTTAAGTTGTGTGACTAGCCCCTCCCTATCATTACTATCAGAAAGAACCATAATACTTGTGATTAAGCGCATAGTATCTTCTAAATTAGATATACCACTAACCAAAAGCTCTCCAGCTTGGCTTGATACACGCCTATGCTGGCTAGCCGTCATTTCTGTTATAAAGTAATTAAATATTAAAAAAGCCGTAAAGGTAACAATCAGCCCGTTAACAAGTACAACTGACTGAACAAAACCAGATCTATGAAATAAATTTTTACCTGAGTTAGTCTTATTGCTCATATATAAGATTTTCTTATCTTTAATTATGTTTATAAATCAAAATGGAATTGATTGTAGATTTGAAAGGTTACATCATATTAGGCTCATTCTAAACCTATTTAATGATTATAACTTATTCTTTCCTCTAATATTTATATTGCCATAAAACGCCCTAGCTTGGCAAAGTTATATTAACAGCCACCCCACCATGAGTACTTTTTTCTAGCCAAATTTCACCACCATGAGAGTGGACAATATCCATAGCAATAGATAACCCTAGACCTACGCCGACAGTATCAAGGTTACGGGAGCTATCTACGCGGTAAAAGGGTTTGAACACATCATCAAATTTATCAGGATCAATGCCCTCACCGTTATCTTCTATAATAATTCTGATCTGACCATCTTCGCATTTTTCTAATGTAATCCATATAAGGTCCGCATATTTAACCGCATTACCGACTATATTATTCAAGCAGCGTTTAAATGCCATCGGGCGCAAGGATATATATGCGGATATGTCATTCAGGTTTAATTCTACATCGCATCCCTGCCGCTTTACGGACTTTGTAATATCCTGAAGTATTTCAGGAATATCAGTAATCGTAGATGCCTCACTTCCTTCTCCGCGAACAAAATCAAGATAGCCTTCAATCATCTTTTCCATGTCACTAATATCATTCTTCATATCTTCTATTTCGGAGCTATCCCCTAGCATTTCCACCTGTAATTTCAGGCGAGTTAATGGCGTTCTCAAGTCATGAGATACCCCTGCTAGCATATCAGTGCGCTGTGAAATCTGACGCTGCAAACGCTCTTTCATCACAATAAAAGCCTTACCTGCTTGCTGTACTTCTCTTGCGCCTTGTATCTTGAAATTCTTAACATCGCGCCCTTTACCAAAACGCTCGGCAGCAATAGCGAGCCGCCTAATAGGGCGAATTTGATTACGCATAAATAATACTGATATTATAAGCAGGATTGATGATGCTGCAAAAATCCATAGTAAAAATATATAAGTGCTTGATGAGAATAATCGTCGCTGTGGCAAAGATACACTTAGAACTCCTTGCTCAAGCTGCACACGCACCTCTACCAGCTTTTTTGCGAAATCGACATTAACAATAAATGGCTTACGTATAGTGAGTGCAAGCTCTTGCGCTAAAGTATCTTTGACCATTGCCTCCCATATCTGAAAAGCGCCAGCATTATTATCACTGCCTAAATCCAAGTTATGCCCATCATGATAGTTAATTTTAAAATCCAGACGTTTCTCTGCTAGTTTAAATATTTCCTGCCTGCTCCGCTGATTACCATTCTCTATATATGAACTTATAAGAGCAATCTCACCAGCAACAGCAAAAGCCAGTCTAGAGCTCATCTTGCTCCAATGGCGGTCAAGAAATACAAAGGTAGAAATCACCTGTATAAAAAATATAGGCAGCACTAATATAAGCAACGACCTGCCAAATAAAGTGCGTGGCAATAGTTTTTTAATCATGGATTACACTCTCTCAGCGCGCAGTAAGTAACCCTTACCACGCATTGTTTGCAGGTATCTTGGGGCTTTGGTATTTTCCTCTATTTTGCGGCGCAAACGCGTTACCTGCACATCTATTGTACGGCCTCCTGCATCAAGGTTACAGCGCTCGGCAAGCTCATCACGACTAACAACGTCACCAGCGGATTCTGCCAAGGCGCGCAATAAATTACCCTCTACATTAGTAAGGTCTAAAATGTTGCCATCACTCCCCTTAAGCTCGTCATGTTTAGGATCAAACTGCCATCCACCTATTTGATATATGGTTGATATTTTGATTGGTTTTTGTGTTCTACGCAGCAGTGCCCTTAGTCGTAAAACCAGCTCTTTAGGTTCAAACGGCTTTGACAAGTAATCATCGGCGCCGCATTCAAACCCTGCTATTCTGTCTTTTGCTTCCCCAAGAGCTGTCAGCATTAGCACAGGAATGTCATTGCCCTGCTCCCTTAGCTCCTGCACAAATTCTGTGCCTGTTTTTTCTGGCATCATGACATCGACTACCAAAGCATCAAATGAAAAACGCTGCATAAGTTCCGTAGCCGCGCCAGCCCTATCTACAGTAAGTACAATAAAGCCATGTGCATGCAAAAATCTGGAAACCAACTCGCATATGCGCCGATCATCATCAACCACCAAAATATGTGGCTTTTCGGCTTGTTTCTCTTGTATATTAATATTCATTATTCTAGTTTATAGCCTAATATATAAAAAAGAAAGTATGCATTATGTCGGCACTACCTTTTGATCAAAGAGATGGATTTAT
>DAOWDF010000248.1 GCA_030639165.1 Alphaproteobacteria bacterium | reverse complement strand
TGAACTGGCAAGTCGGTGACCAGTTGATGCTAAATCGGTATGTAAATGAGGATATTGAGTTGCGCTGTGGTAACTTTCCTATGTACCGTGGCCCTGTGGGGCAGCGGCAGGAACATATTGCCGTACGTATAGAAGATTATATAGAACCCAGTGATGAAGAAAATAATTCATGAGTAGTAACTTAGTTTCATTTTTTCTAGATATAGCTGTCCTTATATTCTTGGCGGCTACCATAGTTTATGTCATAAAATTGACCAGAAGTTTGAATGATTTTAAGGCACACCGCCGTGAATTTGACGGGGTTATTGCTAACTTACTATCCAGCATTGATCACGCAGATAGATCTGTTAAAGAACTAAAGCAGGTAAGTGAAGTGGAGGCTGCTGAGCTTTCTGCCCTTATTTCCCAGTCTAAAATTATGTCGGAAGAGCTAAGGGTTATTAACGAAGCGGGAGACGCTATGGCGAAGCGACTTGAGGCGGCCGCAGAAAATAGCCGTAAAACAGTTGAAAAGACGCCGCCATTATCATCAAAGCCTAGAGGCAGGCGAGTTGATTATGCATCCAAGCTTAAGAATATAAGGAAGCCAGCTATTCCTGATAGTGATGATGAATTACCATCATTTATGATTAATGATGAGCAAGCTCCTAGTGTAGGCGCAGACGAAGTGTCTGGTAATGATGATTTTGATGGGCTGAAAAGTCAGGCAGAGCAAGAGCTTTTTGCTGCTCTAAATACAAATAACAGTGGGAAATCTAAAAGGATAAATCGTAAATGAATATCTCCTATAAGTTATTGCCATTATTACTTATCGTGACTTTATTGTCATTCTCTGTTCGTTTAACTGAGGTAGTAACTGGTATATCAAATGTATCAGGCGCAGCCTTTGCAAAGAGCGATGAGGGTAATGGAGGTCACGATACAAGCGCAGATTCTAAGCCAGAAGACTCTTCTGATGGGCATGGTGATGACGCCTCTAAGGAAAACGAGGGAAATAGCCATGATAAGGGTAAGTCAGATGCACCGATATGGCGCGACGCTAGCGATTCTGATCTTGGTATAGCAGACGTTAAGGTTGAGTTGTTCAATGATTTATCTAAGCGCCGAGATATTCTTGATAATAAAGAAAAAAAATTAAAGGTAAAAGAAGCTCTCTTGGAAGCAACAAAGAAAGAGATAGAGCTTAAATATCAGGAGCTGAATAAGTTGAGCGAGGAAATCAAATCTTTGCTTGATGAGCATGGTAAACAGGAAGATAAGCGCATTACTAGCTTGGTTAAGATTTACGAGGGTATGAAGCCAAAAGATGCTGCGCGCATATTTGATACTCTTGACATCGATGTCCTTATCTCTGTCGTTGGTAGAATGTCAGAGCGTAAGGTATCACCTGTATTAGCGGCAATGAATCCTGAGCGTGTTCGCACAGTAACTATAATGCTCGTAGAGCAGAAAAAACTACCGTCACTACGATAGTATTTTTATAGATAGTGTTAAATTTCTTTCTAATTTACTTTATAATCCGTTTGTATAATATATATTTTGAGTAATGGTTTCTTAACTGTTTACGCATATATTAGTTTAAATCTGTAGGGTATATTGCTCTATATTGAGGATCTTATCTGCGTAATAAATTTAATATATATAACAATATAAAGAGGACAAAATGACTGTAGATATGAATATGAATGTGTTGATTGTAGATGATTATAAGACAATGCTAAGGATTATTGGTAACCTGCTTAAGCAGCTAGGGTTTAACAATATTGATGAAGCCACAGACGGCACAATGGCTTTAGAAAAGGTTAAAGCTAAAAATTACGGTCTTGTTATTTCTGACTGGAATATGGAACCTATGACTGGATTTGAATTTCTAAAGCAAGTTAGAGCCTCGGATAAAGCATTTAAAACAGTGCCTTTTATAATGGTAACCGCAGAGAGCAAAACTGAGAATGTTATCGCTGCAAAACAAGCTGGCGTTAATAATTATATTGTTAAACCATTTAATGCAGAAACACTTAAAACTAAAATTGCATCTGTATTGGGTGACTTTTAGCGCACTCTTTTTATAGTAAGTTAAGGATATGATATGTCAGAAGTAACGTGTAGTCAGGGTAAGGCAACTCAGGATAATAAAAAGCAGCGTATTTTTAAAATAATTTCTTCTGTTATTGATAAAGTAGGTAAAAATGAACAGGTTTCTATGGTTGGAATCTTGGAAGAGTTGCGTGACCTACTATTGGTTATTGAGGAAACTCGCATTGAGATAGGAATGGCCAGACCATCCGATATTACAAGTAAGCATATCCCAGGAGCCGCAGATGAGCTTGGCGCTATTGTTGAGTCAACTTCAGAAGCAACAAGCACTATAATGGATTGCTGTGATATAATTCAGGAAAATGCCAGTAAAGTTGGCGGCGATGAAGGTGATGCAATATCTGCGCAGGTTATGAATATATTCGAGGCATGCTCGTTTCAGGATATTACAGGTCAGCGCGTATCTAAGGTAGTTAAGACCTTTAATGATATTGAAGAAAAAATTGATAAGTTAGTTTCAGTTCTTGGGGTCAATGCCTCAGGTGATGCTGAAGACGACGATAAACGAGTTGGCGACGATAAATTACTTAATGGTCCGCAATTAGTAGATCAGGCCATATCTCAGGATGATATTGATAAGCTATTGGCGGAGCTAGATGGCGTGTCGGAAACGTAATAGGTTTAGATATATATCTATATGTTTAATAAGTTTGTATCCTATATGAAGTATCGCTTTTTCTCTATGTTTGCGGTATAATTGAACCATGGCAAATCAATTCCTTTCCTTAGCCTTATTCCTTATGCTGCTTTCATTTTTTATAGTAATGAATGCCGTATCTTCTTTTGAGGACCATAAGTTACAACCTGTTATGACCAGCTTATCTCGAGCATTCTCAGGAAGCGATGTTGGCGCGGATACTTCGGCTGTAATCATTGATAGCGACCCTAGAGCTGTATCTAGTAAAGGTGATACATTAGAGGTTATTGAAGGTTTATTTAATGCACATATCTCTGGATTTAAGGCGAGTCGCAATAGATTTGGAAATGTTATGCATGTGCGTAGTACAGTCGATGATTTTGAGAAAGCGATAGATCTATCTGAAAACAACTATGATCAGCTAACGAACGGTCAGAGCGGTTCTTTTGCCATGTCAATGATAACGATATTGCGTTCCGATAATATTGGTGTGCCATATAGAATTGATATGGTTATGAATGTCCCTGAAGACCCTGCCATTTTTCAAAAAGAATCCCCAAGGGAGTTTAATGCAAGTTTAAAACGCGTTAGCAGCTTTGCACGTATATTGGAAGGTTATGGCCTTCCTCAAAGAATGATGAGTGTTGCAATGGCTAAAGGTGATGCTGGTTTTATTGATATATATTTCTATCGTTATGAAGCTTTTGATGTGGTCAAGGAAATTCGAAAATTGGATGGTTTAGATGAGCGATGATAATATTGATATGGACGCATCAGATCAGGATTATGATTCTGCGCAGAAAAAGGAAGTATCTACTTTATCTTCAAATATCTCAGAGGATTATATTGGCTCGGCTATCGTCAGGAACAATGTATCTGTGGGGGAGGCTGTCCCCCTATGGCTGATAACATTTACTGATGTGATGGCCTTGATGCTAACTTTCTTTGTATTGCTATATTCTATGTCAGTGCCAGTTGAGGAGAAGTGGGAGGAAATATCTGACTCCTTTAGCAATAGGACGGCTATGATTAGTGAGGGGATGTTTAGGTCGGGTTCTCAAGATGCTATTGTTATAGATAAGATTTCTGCAACAAAAGCATTGAATTTGGATTACTTGACAGTGATTGTAAATAACTTGCTTAAGGCAAATGAGATTGAAGATGTGGTTTTGTTTCAAAGTGATAAGGGTTTGATTGTTTCTATACCATCAGATTTTCTGTTTAAAAGTGGTGGCGATCAAATTAACCTAGAAGGTAAAAAAATGATTTTTACTCTTGGTGAGGCCTTTTCAAGGGTAAAAAATCGTATTGAAATTGTTGGTCATACAGACCCAAACCCTATTAAAGAGGGCAGCTCTTCAAAATATAAATCTAATTGGGAGCTATCATTGGCGCGTAGCGCTTCACTTTCGGTTATGCTGAAAGATGCTGGTTATAAACGTGATATAACTATAAAGGGGTTTGCTAGCGCCCGTTATGATGAATTATCAAGCGATATTTCACAAGAGGATCGTTATAATCTATCCCGCCGAGTTGATATAATTTTCATGAAGGATAGTGGTCTTATACTAGAATAGTGCTGGATCATAATGCCTAGCTATGGCATTGTTAAGCTATGAAAAGTCTTTTCTTTTTTATAGCTTTATTTCTGTGTTTTTCAATTGTCACCCCGTCATATGCTCAGGATAATGTCCCTGTTCGTATCGGTAAGCGTGATGGATACGCACGCATTACTTTTGGCTGGCTAGAAAAAACAGATTATGCTCTGGAAAAACACTCTGCTGCTAAAGAATATTACAGGTTATCTATAAAGTTTAACCGTGATGCTAATATAGATCTTTCTGGCATAGATTTTTCTGCACTTAATAATATTGCCTCAATGCAATTAGTTTCAGCAAGCCCACTTGAAGTATCATTTCTTGCGCCAAAGAGCAGTAATATAAGGGATTTCAGGATTGGGAAACGGGTTGTTATAGACGTTTATGATCCAACAGATAAAGATGATTTTGGTTCGTTCAGTAAGCTATTTAATAAGACAAAGCCTAATAAGAAAACAGCTAATCATTCACAGGTAAGCAAACCGCCGTCACCAAAACAAAAGCCTGCGCACGTCAAGTTAGCCGTAGCAGCTCCGCCAGCCCCTGTTACTTCGCCAGAGAAGCTATCAACTATACCGCATGAAAACCACAGTCCAAAAAATAGTGGTGCCATAAGGAAAAATGTATCCAAGGCCGTTAAGGATATTCACCATGTTATATCTGTTCGCTCAACTTCAAATGTGCAATTTGCGGCCTATGAGAATTTAGGAAGCATCTGCATGGCAATAGGTGATGGCTCGCCTTATATTATTCCTCGTTTAAATTCTCCTGAGCGCAAGAGGTTCTCGCGCATAGAAAGAATAGAATCTGATAGTGCACATATATTTAAAATGTCTTTGCCAGATGCGCCAATCCCCATGAAAGCCAAAGGGGGGGAGCTGATCTGGGATTTGATTATGGGGGATAATGTAAAAGAATATACAGGTTCTCAGCCACTCCAAAAGGAGAAGTCGTCTGACGGTAGCAATGGAAATGTGGTTTTCATGCCACTAAAATATGCGGCTGATATTATTGATGTTAAAGACGATATTACGGGCAACCTCATAAAGGTGGTTATGGTCAGTAATTCCTCAAAATATACTATTAATGCACAGTCTTTCATAGATTTTGATATATTAAGATCACCTATTGGTTTGGCTTTGGTGCCGAAGGTTGATGATTTACAACTTAAAAAAGTTGCAGGCGGTATCGAAATTTCTCGCCCTGAGGGACTTTCTATTTCTTCATCTAGAGATGTAAGTGAAGCGCGTATATTTTCAAATAGATATATAAACGACCAGCACCTAAGTAAATACCATAACAATGCAAATGATGAAGCGCCAGAACCTGCAAACTCTTCGCGTGATAAAGAAAATTTTTTCCTGTTTAGTGAATGGAAAATTGGCGATATCGAAGAACTAAAGCGTAACGAAAATGTTATATTATCCAGCATGATTGAAAAATCAAAGGAGAGAAGGGTCGAGGATTTATTGTCTTTAGGCAAGATGTTCCTTTCTCATGGGTATGGAGCAGAAGCACTAGGCTACCTAAATTATGCTCTGTCTGAGCTAAGGGATTTAAATGATAGTTCTGAATTTAGAGCTATCAGAGGTGTATCAAAGGCTTTGGATTGGAAAAGTGCAGATGCTTTGAAGGATTTTCTTTATAAAGATTTGCAAAAGAAAGATGAGATTAAGTATTGGACATCATACGTATTAGCCGACCTTGGTGACTGGCAGCAGGCAGCGAGAGTTCTACCTGATCACTATAGGCCTATATATGACTACCCCAGTAATATTGGGCATCGTTTGTCTTTGGTCTTGGCCGAGGTTAACCTAAGGGATGGTAATGTTAAGAATGCCGAGGAGCTTTTTGCCCTAATAAAGGATCATGAGGCAGACTTGACCGAGCCTCAAAAGGCTGCATTTAAATATTTGCAAGGTGAGGCATTACGCCAGCATGGAGAAATTGGTAAGACTGAGGAGCTATGGGGCAGTTTAAGTGAGGATAAGGATGACCTGTATCGTACAAAAGCAAGGTTAGCTTTAACAATTTTGCAGGCGAATAATAAGAAAATAGATAATTTACAATCAATAGATAATCTTGAGCGCCTAAGATATGCATGGCGTGGTGATGAGCTAGAGGCTCAAGTAAATTTCTGGCTAGGTGATGCTTACTTTAAAAATGATGAATATGTGAAGGGGTTATATATTATGCGCGATGCTGTTTCCGTGGCAGGAGATAGTAATTTAGGTAAGCGTATTGCTAAGAAGATGTCAAAAATATTTTCTGACCTTTTCCTTGAAAGAAAGTTAAAGGATATAACGGCCGTTGACGCTGTTACTCTTTATGAGCAATTTAGGGAGCTAACACCTATTGGTTCAAGGGGGGATAAAATTGTCCAAATATTGGCAGAGCATCTGGTTGAAGCAGATCTTTTAGGCAGAGCCAGCAAGCTTTTATGGTATCAAGTTGACCATAGGCTTAAGGGGCATGAAAGAATGAGGATTGCAATAAGGCTAGCTGCCATTGAACTGTTAAATAAAAATCCGCAAAAGACTATTGAGGCACTTACCAGAGCTTCATCAGCGTTGAAAAGAATATCCGATAAAGAGGAAATTAAAAAACGGAAGCTCGAAATAGCCATGCTTCGGGTTAGGGCTTATTATCAAAATGAGCAGTTTGATAAGGCGCTGATATTACTGAAAAAGATACCTCAGAACAAAGATGTCAACCGTTTGCGGGCGGATATAACATGGCGAGCAGGCTATTGGAAGGAAGCATCTTATGCGCTTGATGAGGTTATTCTTGATGGCCAGATATCAATGACACACCCCCTAACTATAGAGCAATCAGATCTCATATTGAATCGTGCCATAGCCCTAAGCCTTGGTGACGATCGTATTGCTTTGGCAAATATGCGCAAAAAATATAGCGACCTTATGCTGCAAACTGAAAAGTCCCATCAATTT
>DAOWDF010000070.1 GCA_030639165.1 Alphaproteobacteria bacterium | reverse complement strand
GTATTTTATACTGATAATATAGAGCTCAGCGCTCTGATTTTTGCAGTAATATTCTTTGCCATTTTAATGGTACTTAACTTTGCTGGTGTAAGGCGGGTTGCTCCATATCTTATTATTGCAGTTGCTCTATGGTATGCTCTATTACTTTCAGGAGTTCATGCAACTCTGGCTGGAGTTTTAGGGGCGCTAGCTATTCCTGCTACACCCAAATATGACCCAAAACGTTTTAGCCGCCGTATTAAGGAGTTAATAGCTCGATTTGATGCGAGCCATAAATCCGATGAAACAATCAGGAATAATGATAATTTAGTCGCAATAGTCCATTCTATTGAGGGCGGGGCAAAGAATGTCCAGACAATGTCCGAGAGGCTAGAACATTTCTGGCATATGCCAGTAGCCTATGTTGTTATTCCTGTTTTTGTCTTTATTAATGCAGGCATATTGATAGATTTTGCCACTCTTGGTAGCCTTATGCTGCATCCTGTAGCTTTGGGTATATCATCGGGTTTAATTCTAGGTAAATTCGTTGGGATTATAGGAGTTAGTTGGATATTACTTAAAATGAAGGTTGCTTCATTGCCTGAAGGGGTGAGTTTCTCACAAATAGCTGGGGTGTCCCTACTTGCTGGTATCGGCTTTACAATGTCTATATTTGTTGCCGAGCTTGCTTTTGCAGATCATGAAGACTTATTGCTCATATCTAAAACAGCGATCATATTTTCATCTTTAATCGCAGGGATCATCGGATCTATTTGGCTGTTTATCGCAGGGAAATCAAAATAGCTTTTCCGCTCCCCTCAAAATTTTATCAGCTGTCTCGGTATAATCACCATTATCCTTATGCATGATAATGCCTTGATGCAAAGTAGTGCCAGATTTCTTATGCTTATAGGCACGGATAACAACGCGCTTGGCAGGAACTCCGAGCTTAGGGAATAGGGGTATAATCTCAATAGAGCCAAACCGCCGCCCACCGCGCGGGCTGTATAAGGAGCGGATGATATTATCCGTTTTGCTTGCTTCATGGATCATGCATAAGCTGCCTTGTCCTTTAATATGGTTATATGCTGTGGTTATCCAGTCCTGTAAATCTATATCAGCCTCAATATGCCCCATAGCGCGAGCTTTAGATTCTGAAGGCGAGCTTATATGCGCATTCATCTCCATATAGGGCGGATTACAAATAACATGATCAAAGCGATCAATATCCATCTCTCTAATATCAGAGCATGTGAATTCAGCGCGGCTATCCATATCGTTAAGCCGTGCATTTTCTAGCGCTATTTCAATATGATCGCCTTGTATATCTACGCCATGAAGGGTGGCGCCGCTAATGCGTTTAAGCGCGCAAAGTCCTGCGCTTCCCACGCCACAACCAAGATCAAGAATACTCTGCCCCGATTTCACAGGACATGCAGCTCCCAGCATCACACTATCCATTGATGTGCGAAAACCTTGCGGAGCTTGACGCAAGGCAAGGGTTTTATTCAAAATATATATAAGATTTTTATCACTCATAACCTATGTTTATAGAATAATCACTGGAAATACAAATATTGTAAAAACCGATATATTTACATTGACATATAACGTAGTACTGTTTAATTATTCATAAAACCACAGCTTTAATTATAGAAAATCTTTGTTATGAATAAAAGAATGTCCGCTGAATTTAGTGAAGCCTCAGACGAACTGCAAAATTTACCTGAAGATAAGCAAATCCAATTTGTAAATCAAATGCATATTATGCGTTCATCAAAAGTTGATGGCGGAGTAAAAACATTTGTAAATACATCATTTCAAAAACTACTAGCTGATGAACGAGCATTTGAAGGTACGTGTGTAGCTCTTGTTGAAGCATCCATTAAAATGTTAGATTCAGATCCAGACTTTGCTTATGAAATGGCAAATAAATTAGCGCACCATAAGGCAAAAAATGTTTCATGCGCACTTTCTCGTAAGTTATCTTTATATATAGAGAAAGATAATAATAAAGGCCGTGAACTTACAAAAAATATGATAGAGCTAGGAATTTATAGTGCGGCAGCTACATTGCCAGATATTGCAGCTATGAGCGAAGATTTAAAGAAGTTCGCTTTTTCTATAGTAATGGATATTGCTCAGGGTAATACTAAGCATGACTTGTGTGGTGCATTAATAGGTAACATGCATAGACTTGCAGATATTGATACTGATAAAACAAAAAAAATGAATAGCCATATTATAAAGACAAGCCCTTTATCATTTCAAGACGCATATTATATTTGGGGTCACGATGGGCATAATTTCCCAGAAAAACACCCTGATATTGCGCTTGATTTAGCAGAAAAGATGTCGACAATGTCAAGGGGATTTATAGAACACATGGATCCTAATTTTATTTTTATGTTAAGATCACTTGAAGGGCTTGCAAATAGCGATGCTCCAGATGCACAAAACCGTGCGTTTACATTCTTGGAAACTCTCTCTAACAAGTTAGATAAAAAATATTATTTTGATGATTTGTTAGAAACAATTACAAGGTTAGCCCATATGGACCCTGAACGGTCGTTTGACATAATACACAAGAAAATTAATGTAGCTCATCAAAAACTTGATAAGCAAGAATGGGCTAATGTTGTTGTTGAGGGGCTAGGTGTGCTAAGAGACATTGATCCTGAAAGAACAGAAAAACTTGATAAGGCAATAAAAGACAGTGGTTTTGATCCAAGGTTAATAGTAAGTGCGGGCATTGAAACTGCGCATAAAGAATTAGAAGCCCGTATGCAGAATGAAGATATGTCAATGGTAAAAGTTAATGCAGCCTTAGAAGCTTTTGGGCTAGAGATTTAACTTACATCACGAACGACTTTACTTGGAACGCTTTGAGTCATTAGCATTAGGTCAAGCGGTTTGGCAAGTAGGCTAAAAAATGGCATCGTTTGGCTGGAGCTATTATCAGTAGATTTTTGTGTAAATAGTGAGTTATTAACCTTGTTTATATTAGGCGCTTGTCCATATAATCTGCGCGCTGCTAAGTCACGCATTTCTTGTGATTTCTGCATGACAACACTGTCCGATAGTCTATTGTTAACGGGGGTGTAAGCCTTATTATCACTAGCTTTTGCAATAGAGATATTCTCATTTGTTTTTATATCATTATCATTACCATCATCCTTAAGCTGGAATTTCTTATCAAAAAATTCGTAAACTTGCTCTAAAGTTCTGGCTTTGCCGTCTTGAGGGTCATAAAACACATTACG
>DAOWDF010000012.1 GCA_030639165.1 Alphaproteobacteria bacterium | reverse complement strand
TATTAATCCGCTAGAGTATCTGGCTGATGTATTGAACCGAATTGCTGATCATCCGATCAAAAAAATAGACCAGCTACTGCCACATAACTGGAATAACACACAAGCAGCATCGTAAAAAAACACCTAGACGGACTTCACCGGACGCTTGCGGCTCTTTTGAAATGTGAGTTTTACCTTTATCTCCAGAATTTACCTTTATCTCCAGAATATGCATTAACCCAGCTACATAAGCTTTTGGGTGTGCCAAGTTCACGAGCTGTTTGGCTCATTGGTTGGTCTGTTTCTATTCCTTGCTTTAGACTTTATACATTTTCTGTCCGGAATAGTGTAGCCTACATCACTCTGGGATTCAGATAAGCTAGAAGACAAGAGAACAGCGCTAAAATTGCTGTTTACCTCTAAGCTGTCATACGATCTCAAAGAAGGTTTTCGAACCGTCCCCATCGCCCTACCGTTCAAGGCTTTGGAGGTGTTAAAGGGGGGGGGGTGAAAATCAAATGGTGCGCCCGAGAGGATTCGAACCCCTGACCTCCTGATCCGTAATCAGGCGCTCTATCCAACTGAGCTACGGGCGCATTGTGCCTAAAAGATGACGGAACATACTCCAACTAATTACTCAATGCAAGCTATAGCTACACAAAAAATGTTTTTTTAGCTACTTATCTGTAAAATGCCTATAAATAAGCGCATCAATACCTTTTTCTATCAATTTATAAGTCTGCTCAAACCCTAGCATATCACCATAATATGGGTCAGGAACATCCATGCCGCAATAATCTTTGTGGTAATCTAGCAATAGTTTAACTTTACTGCGATGCCCATCATTTTTGCCCATGGCAAGCATAGAGCTTTGATGTCCCCTATCCATGGCAATAAGTAAATCAAAGCGATCAAAGTCCCCTATATCAAGTTTTCTTGCAGCCAGATCCCCCATAGGAATACCATGACTTTCTGCCACTACTATAGATCTATGGTCAGGTGCCTCATCAACATGATAGCCCTGCACACCAACAGAGTCATAGGTAGCTTCTAGGCCATTATTCAATACTCGATCTCTAAATATAGCCTCTGCCGTAGGTGATCTACAAATATTGCCAGTACAAACAAATAATACCGATTTCATAAATTTCCTCCATAACACTAAATTATCTTGACCATATAATTCTATTCATTAGGATAAGTAAAATAATAATTTAATGTAAAGCCAGCAATTATAATGAATAAGTCTGCTTCAATAAAGTTACCTAATAGCAATAATATAAGTGCTTATGTAAGGCTTGCGTGCAATGCTAATGAAATTAAGCAAGCGCAAGAGCTGCGCTATCAAGTGTTTTACGAGGAATATGGAGCAAAACCTAGCGCGGATATGAAGGCTCAAAAGCGTGATTTTGATGACTTTGATGCCGTGACCGATCACTTGATTGTTCTTGTGAAAGATACAAAGACAAATGATGAAAAAATTGTTGGTACCTACAGACTACTCCGCCAGAAGGTTGCTGAACAACACGGTCGTTTTTATTCTAGTGATGAGTACGAGCTAAAAAATCTTATTAATAGTGATAAATCTCTACTTGAGCTTGGCAGATCGTGTGTACTTGCCGATTATAGGACAAAGCCTATCCTTAATCTTTTGTGGCAAGGGATCGCTGATTATATCACTGACCATAATATTGACCTTCTTTTTGGTTGCGCCAGCTTTCAGGGGATTGATGTTAGTGATATAGCAACGCAGCTATCATATCTGCATCATTTCCACTCCACAGCTGACGATATAAGGCCAATAGCCTTAAAAGAACATTATGTTGATATGAATATAGAGGATAAAGACAGCATTAATGAGCGCAGAGCTTTTTCCTCCCTGCCCCCACTAATCAAAGGTTACTTGCGCCTCGGAGCTTCCATCGGTGAAGGCGCGGTTATAGACCCGCAATTTAACACTATTGATGTCTGTATCGTTGTTCAAACCGACCTAATGACAGATCGCTACCGCAAATATTACGAGCGTAAAATACAAAAAACTATGCCTGGACAAGGCAATAAATAATAGAGTTCTAAATGAATAATATAATCGCAGCATTCAAATTTTTCCTATTCGTATTATTGTGCCTAATAATTGTACCATTGCAATTATTGGTATTATTATTTCACAAAGGAAATGGAGCATATATCCTCACCTACTTTTGGCAAAAAAGCGTATGTGCAATATTTAGGATAAAAGTTAAAGTTATCGGAACCCCCTTTACGGGCAGTCAAACTATATATGTTAGCAACCATATCTCATATTTAGATATTCCCGTTATGGCCAGCATATTACGCGCCTCATTTGTTGCAAAAAAAGATGTAGCTTCTTGGCCAGTTTTTGGCATGCTCTCAAAGCTCCAGCAAACTGCATTTATCAGCCGAGATCGTTCTGATGCAAAACAAGCCAGATATGCACTTGATAATATGTTAGACGAAGGAAAAAGCCTTATAGTTTTTCATGAAGGAAATTAAACAGATGGCAAAGAGGTATTGCCATTTAAATCTAGCCTCTTCTCTATTGCTCTCAAGGAAAATCTACCAGATTTATTTATCCAACCCATTACTATTAAAATGGAAAGCGTCAATGGTAGAAAAATAAAAACACAGGATGATCGTGATCTATATTCATGGCATATAAATATGGACACCCCCTTAGGTGAGCATTTATGGCGCTTTGCCCAAAATAACGGTGCAGAAATATCACTTAACTTCCATGCACCCATCAAAGCACATGACTATGAAGACAGAAAAACACTTGCCAAAGCATGCCACAAAGCAGTATCCACTATAACGTAATAATTTTTAGATACAGGAATATAAAATGAGTTTTAGCCCAGAAGAAATGTCAGAATTAAAAGCCCACCTAGAGCGCACATTTAAATGCTCTGGTATCACTGTTAAAAAGAGGGAAAAAGCTGACGATTCTATCGAAGTTATGGTAGGCGGAGAGTTTATTGGTATTATCTATAAAATTATAGATGAAGGCGAAACATCCTATGATTTCAATATGGCGATCCTTGATATAGACCTCAATCTTCCAAGCAGCAAATGAGATCATTGCTAATAACTTTATTATTAGCATTTAGCATTACAGCATTAGCCAATGTAGCTAGCGCTGTTGAAGGTCTTAATTATAGTGACGAAATAAGCACTTCCTTAAAACCCCGCATAAACGAATTTCTATGGCAAAGCTATGAGACAGACCTATCTCTGTATAGTATCGCTAATAGTGACCTAAACAATGACGGGGTTAATGAGTATATTTTAAAACGCAAAAAATGTAATGTTCAAGATGGATTGTGTACTCACCTAATATTAGCTGAAACAAAAGATAGTATAGTTCTATTATCAAATATTAGAGCTAGAAATTTAATGGTTGGAGCAACATCAACTTATAAAATTAATGACTTGCTAGCATTTAAATTCGAAATAAATGATTATAACTTTGATATATATATATGGTCGCCAACACAAAAAATGTATATACTTAAGACTGAGTAAGTTTAAGAGTTCAAAGTGGGAATGCTGAAAATAACACGACATACCTTATATTCTCTATTTTTAGCCATATTCTTTATGGCCAATAGTGCACCTCATGCACAAGCTGCCTCATGCTCTCCTGGAATACCTTGTACGGGGTATAATGTCTATACAAATGCCAATGATAACAATGCTAAAACTGGCAGCGGCACTTGTGATGCTAATTTCATGAATCAAATTTATAGCCGAGCATTTATGGAGGCTAATCGTGAAATTATAATGAGTGAGCAAATTATTCATAAGCCCGACAGTGTTCTTGAATATACTTGTTTTGATCAATTTGTTTCGATGGCCGCACATAACGCAGGGCCTATATTCAGTGAGAGTGATTATTGGCAAGGCATGGTGATTGAAAAATGGACAGCTGGCTATGCAAGTACATATGTTGGCGTTTGGCCTGACCATTTTGAAACTGAAATAATAAATAATACTGGCGCAAATGATGGTTTTGCAGATCAACTAGAATGGTCTGTTTTCTCCGATGTTCGGCTGGACAATATTTTGGAGTCTTTTCTGCTCCCTACTCTGCAAAATTACATAGATGAAAATTTTGACCATACGTTTCTAGGTGAAGGCACGACAATAGACAACACCATCAATAGCTCTATTGGTGCAAACAGCTATAATTGCTCTCATATGAGTACAGTCTGGACCGTGGCAAAATGCCTTGATTTTGGTGAGGATGATCGTTTCAGATCATTTGAGAGTTTGGTTTTGGCCGACCCTAGATCAATTCCAGAAGAGTGCTCTCCTGGAAAAAGCTCTTCGGATACTGTTGAATTTGGAGCAAACTCTACAAAACTTGATGTAACCAGCTCTGGCTCAACTAGCCCTACTGGCGGCATGCCAAGTGGTGGGTTAACCTCAGGTTGCCCCGCTGCAGGCGCCCCTGTCCTCGGCGTTATTACCGATTTTTCCAATGACATTATAAATGTTTCAAATAATTGTGATAATGGAGCCAATGATTTTCCTTATGCCTCATTTTATGGCATAAATACATTTTTCAATATAGCCGAGGGTTATGATGACCCAGATATTCCATGCTCCAGCCCACTACCAACTGGCGTCCCTATCATTACTTATAACTTATCAAATTCAACCAATGCGGATAATGTATTACTCCTTCAAAGAAGTTACGAGTTTCATTACGACCATATATGCCCTAATGCTGGCTGTTATTATGCGCCAAATAAAGTACCATATACATGGGGAGACCCTATCCCCAGCACGACAACAGGTGAATGCTTACCGTTTTAACAAAAAGCTATTTGCGTAAATATAGTAAAATTGATTACAATAAAGTTTGTAGAAGAATAAAGGTGAAAGATATGAATATAGCAACAATATTAAGCAGAGTTAATCCTATGCTCATGCTATTACTTATATTATTTGCCTGCATAACCCTTAATCCTGCAAAAGTGCATGCTGCAGCTGCTGGTGCTCCTGTAATTGCAGATTCACCTTGTGATGAAAAATATTACGAATCAATGGCCGCTCGTGCATGGCTTGAGGCACAAAGAGAAATAACGCAAAACCAGAATATAATTCTAAAGCCTGATAGTGTTTTTGAATACACCTGCTTTGACCGTTTGCTTTGGGAACTAGCCGACCATGCCGACCAAATGTTAAGTGATACTAGTAATTATGGCTCACCATTAGGTAGCTCTAGTATGGATGACGCCTTAGAAGATTTAATTCTCGGTTCACTAAAACCTTATATGGAAGAAAATTTTGAATATTACCCTGGCTTATTAGGTGGGCACCCTGCTGGCCTTGCGATTAAGCATACTGTTCAGGCTAATGTAAGCGCTGGTTCTCCATACAGCTGCGACATCATGTCCCGTGTATGGCATGCTGCAAAATGTATAAATATTTTCACTGAATCTGAATATGATGGTTTCTATCCATTTGAAGAATATGCATCAAATGACGATAAGCGTCACTTACCTACCGCATGTACGCCTATAGCATCTGAGTGGACAAACAATATAAATGTCGCTCTCGTATCTGGGCCATGGACAAATGACCCTGTGCAAACCTACCTAGGGCAGCTTGCTGCGCAAGACTGTGCTGGCGGAAACTGCCCATGTAGTGGAGACCCTATCCCTACAGGCGTAGAAGTTACTGGGCAATCACCTGGCCCAATAAATTATAATGAGTTTGTTTGTTTACAAGCTGGTTGTCGTTATCATCCTGGTGGCTCTCCATTAACTGGTGGTGGTGGTGGCGATGTTGCTGCTGGTTGTTACGGTAAGTAATATAACCTTGATTACCAAGGATGCACTGCTATGTATAAGCTATACAGAATAATAACATCTGCCAGTGCCCCTATTATTTCATCTATTCTACGAAAACGCATCAAAGCTGGTAAAGAAATCCCTGATCGCGTATTAGAAAAAAAGGCGCAAATCACTAAAGCAAGGCCTGAGGGCAAACTAATTTGGCTACACGCAGCAAGCGTAGGAGAAGCTCAGTCCACACTTATTATAATTAATACGTTGCTGGAACTTAATAATGAACTACATATTCTTGTAACAACTGGAACAATAACCTCCGCCAAAATAATGGCTGATAAGTTACCAACACAAGCCTTCCATCAATTCTACCCGTTAGATCACCCCAAATGGACAGCAAAATTTATTACACACTGGAAACCAGATGCAGTGATATGGATGGAATCTGAACTTTGGCCAAATATGCTCTACGAGCTTAAACATCGCTCTATTCCTGCAGTTCTTGTAAATGCCCATATGTCACAAAAATCATTTGATACTTGGAAGTACCTAAAACCATTAGCAAAGAATATGCTTTCGGCTTTC
>DAOWDF010000062.1 GCA_030639165.1 Alphaproteobacteria bacterium | reverse complement strand
CTCCTACCATATCTATCGTGCATTTTTAGAGTTCGATAATGCAATATCAGATGTAGAAATTATTCCCTACCCTGTTGCAGATAATCCAGACAACCTTAAATCTCTGTATTTCTGGAAAATAACGTTCAGTGAATATAACAAGATCCTGCTGCGATTCTTAATGATTACGCTGGAAAATAAAGGTTACATGTAAATATGAAACCCTACTTTATCCGCTCCAGCATTTTCAATATGCTTCACTATGCTCTGACCGCTTTTAGCTGCATAGCTTTGCTGCCGACATTATTATTCCCCAGAGCAGTTTTCTTATTTGTTGTGCGCGGTTATGTACGTACTAATTCAATGCTTGAGAAGTATATATTAGGGCTAACATATGAAGTCAGAGGGCTAGAGCACCTCCCCAAAGATGGCTCCTATATAGTTGCCGCAAAGCACCAATCCGCTTACGAAACCCTAAAGCTGCATATATTATTCAAAGACCCCGCCATTGTTTTGAAAAAGGAGCTTCTGAAAATCCCGCTATGGGGTTGGTATCTCGCCAAAAGTGATGTTATCGCGATAGACCGCAGCTCCCCCAAAGCTGCTATAAAGTCAATCCAAGATGGCACCAAACATATCGCCAAACAAGGCCGCCCCATAATCATCTTCCCCCAAGGAACGCGAGTTTCTGCCGAGGCCACCACAAAAGAAAAGCCCTATAAAATCGGCATAGTCAGAATGCAGGACGCAGCAAATATACCAATTATCCCAATGGCTCTAAATACAGGAATATTTCAGCCAAGGCATTCATGGTGCAAAAAATCTGGTCGCGTGATTTTTGAATTTCTCCCCCCCATCATGCCCTCTAATAATGCATCTGATACCTTAAAGAAAATTGAGACAGCCGTAGAAAGTAAATCAAACCAGCTAATGGATGAAGCCAGAGCAGCCGCTCCAAATAAATCGCGCCTACCAATATTAGCCGCAGCGTTACTTATCATATATTCCCTAAACTGGTTTATTGCCGCCAATATAACAAAGAACTTTGTGACAAAATACCTTACAGACCTATCGCAAAATCCTGCCATAGCAGATTTTCAAACTAGCGAGCCTAAAATATCGGGCTTCCCGCTTAAAATTAAACTCGCCCTGCCACAACAAAATATTAAAACAATAAATGGCGAAGAGCTAAGCATAGATAGCATAAGCGCTGAGAGCTGGCCTTTCATAAACATGCCGATATCTATAAAAACGGGAGCCATAAAACTATCAAGACCACATTGGAGCTCTCCACTTAATTTCAATTCTCTAGATGCAGAAGTAAAGTTTAATGGCGATATTCTTACAATTAATAATGCTGCCCTAAATGCTAAAAAAACCCAAATCCAAAGCTCAGGCAATATTGATTTTGCGCAAAATCACCCTAACATTAATCTAGTAGTAAAAATTATCAACTACGCACCGTTACTTACAAATTTAGTTAGTAATAATATCGTAAAGCCAAAACCAGCCCTACTCGCAGGCATGGCATTACAAGCCCTGCAAAAGGATAATGTTGTAAGAACTACAATCACATCTCAGGATAATAAAATCTATCTAGGGCCTATAAAAATTATTGAGTTATAACTTCTTTTCTAATCGCACCCGTCTCTGAGAATCTTTGATAAAGATAATCCCCGTCTCCCTTACGAATAGCCTTTTGCAACGCGGTTAAATCCTCGGTAAAACGCTGTAATACTTCTAAAATAGCATCCTTATTATTCAAGGAAATATCCCGCCACATCGTCGGATCAGACGCAGCAATGCGCGTAAAATCCCTAAATCCACTGGCAGAATATTTAACAACTTCAGATTTTAAATCATCTTCCAAATCATTGGCCGTGCCCACAATCGTATAAGCAATTAAATGCGGCAAATGCGAGGTAATCCCTAAGACCAGATCATGATGCTTAGGATCCATAATATCAACCTTAGCGCCGCAAGCCTCCCAAAGCTTTGTCACCGCCTCAACCGCCTTAATGCTGGTCTCAGCCAAGGGCGTAATAATGCACCATTTCCCGTCAAACAACTCAGCAAAGCCTGATTCAGGGCCAGAAAACTCGGTTCCCGCAATAGGATGCGCTG
>DAOWDF010000323.1 GCA_030639165.1 Alphaproteobacteria bacterium | reverse complement strand
GCGGCGCTATCAATGGGAATTGCCATATGCTCCATAATCTGCCTCATGCTCCTCCTGCCCTTAAAATCCTATGAGCCTTATGTGATTACAATTGATAAAAACACTGGCTATACCCAAGTGGTGCGCAGCCTTGAAAAAGGTTCTCTATCAGAAGATCAAGCCATAACGGAAAGCAACCTTGTGCGCTATGTATCTATGCGTGAAAGCTATAACCCGCACATCCTCAAAGAGAATTACAAAAGCATTGCTCTTATGTCTGATAAAGGCGCATTACAAGAATTTGAAGAGCTGTGGAGCGGTGAGAACCCTAAAAATCCATCTAAACTTCTGGGGCATAAAGGCACAATTGATGTAAAGATAAAATCAGTCTCCATGCTCAATGACACTACCGCGCAAGTGCGCTTCCTCACAGAAAAACGGCGACAAGAGCGCATAACGCTGGCGCATTTTAGCGCGATTGTAAAATTCCAATACACACAAAAACCCATGAAAATGATTGAACGCTTTGCTAACCCACTCGGCTTTCAAGTCATTAGCTACCGTAAATCACAAGAACTTTTATAAGGAATAATAACCATGAAAAAACTACTTTTAACAACAACGCTTATCTTATGCATCACTAACCCAGCTATGGCAGGGCGCGCTCCTCATGATGGCAGCGCCGATGCGCGGGTTAAAACTCTTACATATCACTCCTCAGATGTGTATAGCATCACTGCGCATTACGGCTTTTCTAGCGTGATTGAGTTTGCGCGCGGCGAGAATATTGACGCTATATCATTAGGTGATAGTGAGGCATGGCAGATAGTGCGTCCACCGCAAGGAAACTTACTATTCCTTAAGCCATTACTAGAAAATGCCGACACCAATATGACAGTTATTACAGATAGGCATATCTACACCTTCGAACTTTCTGCGCGTAAAGCCCAAAGCTATAAATCGCAGCAGTTATCATTTCGTATTAAATTCCAATATCCAGAGCAAATGGATATAAAGCTGGCTAATATGGGCAAAAGGCAAAATAATGGTTTTACATCCATAGGATTTACGCCCTCTTCTGTGCCACCAGAAGAATGGAATTTTAATTACAGCTATGCAGGATCAAAGCGCCTGCGCCCAATGCGCGCCTTTGATGATGGTATATTCACCTATTTTCAATTCTCTAACTCAGCGGGCGCTCCAGCGGTCTTTAGCGTCGATGAAAACGGCAATGAATCAATCATAAATTATTCTATGCGCGGTAAATACCTTGTGGTGAAAACTATAGCTCATCAATTCACATTACGAAACGGTAAAACCAGCACATGCATTTTTAACGATGACTACACTGAGCTTGATAATGCACTACCAGAAATAGCAGTAAATCACGTGAAAAAGCGCGAGCACACCAATACCAAAACAGCATCTTCCACATATAACGATTAAAGCGAAAGCAGCATTATGAACAAAATAATAGATGGCGATATGGATAAATCCATATTAAGCGAAGAAGATCCAACCCAAGTATCTATCCCAAATTCCATGCGCGCCTTTGGGATGATAGGCTTGGTTGCCCTATGCGGCGCTGCCTTCGTTGCTATTATTTACGATGGCATAAGCAAAACCATGCCTAAAATTGATACAAAGGCCGAAGAGGTAACGTTCAAAGCTCCTAGAACACAAATAGAGCCATATATTATAGATGATCTAGAGCCAGCGCTATCGCAGCCACAACATATGCCACAAATTGACCCTATGGCACTCAAACATGACGAAGCTATTAGAATGCAGGCCATGCGCATTGCCCTCGAACAGCAAAAAGAGCTAGAAAAACGTATAAAATCACCACAGCTTGTCTATGTTCGCGCCCTTCCAAGCGCCAAACAAATAGCGCAGCCAACCAATTCATATACTGGCGAGGCAACGCTTTTTGGCGGCGGCGCTAGTGATGAGAACATTAAGTTTGCAAATGAAGTGCAAATCCCTCAAAGCGTGCAAGCAACTCAGCTTCGCAATCTTTCAACTCTCATCGCCCAAGGTGAGTTAATTAGCGGTATTTTAGAAACAGCAATCCAAAGTGACCTCCCCGGTATGCTTCGCGCTATTACAAGCGATGATGTCTATTCATTTGATGGTTCAAACCTTCTTATTCCTAAAGGCACGCGCCTTGTTGGTGAATATAGATCTAGCGTTAAGCAAGGACAATCAAGGGTTTTTGTAATCTGGACACGCCTAATAAGACCCGATGGCGTAAGCATCAATATTGGTTCAATTGGAACAGATGCACTCGGGCGCTCTGGCTTATCTGGCGCAGTTAACACGCATTTCATGAAGCGTTTTGGTTCATCAATCCTGCTCTCCATGATCGATGGTGCGCTTGATGCATTAGTAAGTTCTCTCAGTGATAGCAACAGCTCTAGCGTGTCATTAAATGGCGGGAATGACTTTTCTCGTAGCGCAGAGATTGCACTTGAAAACTCAATAGGAATTAAACCCACGATCCATATAGACCAAGGATCGCGCATTAAGATCTTTGTTGGTCAGGATTTAGACTTTTCAAACGTAGAAAACTTACAAAGATACTGACATCAGGAGAGATATAATGAGCGCGCAGACAATAGATTTACTCAATAAGAATCATACTTGGCTAAAAGAAGAGCTTAAGCAAGAAAATGCCATGGATCGCACCAATATTTTTCGCCAAATGCGTAATATGCTGCGGATAAAAAGCAGCCAAACTAATGCTGCGCTAAATTTGCTGCAACAAAACGTTAGTGCAACCCTTACTCACAGCCAAAACCATAGAATAGTTGTGAATAAACATGATTAGTGCCAAAGAACAAAACAACTGCGCCAATCACGTGCATTTAGAGCAATGTCTTGCGCCATTTGCACAATATCTGAATGATAATAGTGTCACAGAGATCTGCGTTAATGAACAGGGAGGGTTTTGGGTAGAGCGTATGGGCGAGGTGGTCATGCAATATATTCCATGCCCTGATATTACAAATAATAAGCTTGCCCGTTTAGCGCGCCTAGTGGCTACAAATTCAGGGCAGAGCATTAATGATAAAACCCCACTGCTATCATCTTCATTGCCTTCAGGCCAGCGCATCCAATTTGTATTGCCGCCAGCCGCAGCAAATGGCGTAGCCCTATCTATTCGTAAACAAGGAGTAACTAATTTATCACTTGAAGATTATGCAGGGCTTGGCGCATTTGATGATGTTAGCTTCACAAATAGCGCCCACTCCCCTACTCCAGATGCCATGCTGCATTATATTGCTGCGCCATCTAGCGCGCAAAATAATTTAGGCGGCGCAGCACAACAATTTATTGCGCGCGCTGCCGTGCTAAAGAAGAATATTATCATCAGTGGCGGGACATCTACAGGCAAGACAACTTTACTAAACGCCATACTAAAATCCATTGATAAAAATGAACGCATCATCACCATTGAAGATACAAAGGAGCTGAGCCCGCCGCAAAAAAACACCCTATCCCTTCTTGCATCCAAGGGCGCGCAAGGTGCTTCAAAGATCACTATCCAAAACCTATTAGAAGCGTCATTGCGCCTGCGCCCTGATCGTATTTTATTGGGCGAGCTGCGCGGAGGTGAAGCCTTCACATATTTAAGAGCGGTTAATACTGGCCACCCTGGCTCGATCACAACCGTTCACGCCGATACGCCAGAAGGCGCGTTTCAGCAAATTGCACTAATGGTCATGCAATCAGAAGTAAAACTAACCCATGATCAAATCATGACCTACATCAAATCTATAATTGATATTGTCATACAAATTAAACGCGTTGGCGGTCGGCGCTATGTTTCTGAAATCTACTACCCGAATGGAAAAACATCATGAAAAAACACCTCCCCCAAATTATAGCCTATGGAGCAGGCGCAATCACGCTCATCACCATTAGCCTATATTTTAGCTCTGTCATTTATTTCCTACTTAATGGTTGGGCAGTGGATCGAGTCTACCCATGGACGATATTTAGCTTTTTGAAATATCTTCAATCGCCCTATGTTGCATATCTTGCCATATCATTACTTGCGCCGATCATCATCATCGCAGGTCTTATTGCTATGTTTATTTTTAAACACGAAGATAGAGATGCGCGTTGGGCTACGAGGCGTGATCTAAAAAAAGCAGGATTACTAAAAAAGACTGGGATGCTTTTAGGCGAAACCAAAGATGCTTATCTTACCAATGATGATCCTACGCATATTTTTATTATTGCGCCGTCACGTTCAGGAAAAGGTCTCGGCCTCGTGATCCCAAATCTTTTTACATGGAGCGGCAGTTTCATATGCCTCGATGTAAAAGGTGAAAACCATCGCATTACTTCTGGCTACAGGCATAAGCTTAATCACAAGGTCATTAACTTCTGCCCATTTGATACTAGTAAAAAATCCCACTGCTTTAACCCATTAGATTTTGTTTCCACTGACCCATCACGCAGGATTACAGATTTACAAGTCATGGCTACCACCATTATTGAATTAGGTGAAAAAAGCGCCCCGCACTTCCCCGCAGAAGCGCGCATTTTATTTGTAGGGCTGGCACTTTATGTTATCGATAATGATGAAGTCCCATCAACCATTGGATCAATTTACAGGCTACTTGGAACTGAACATAATTTAGGCGATCTACTTGCACATATTGCGCAAACAGTCCCAAATCTTGATGAAGCATCAAAGCAGCTCTTTAATTCATTTGCGCATAAAGCAGAAAAAGAACAATCAGGGATTCACTCAACACTTAGCGTTGCCCTACAATTATGGCTCAACCCAGTTATTGACGCAGTAACATCTAAAAGCGATTTTGATCTACGTGACCTAAGAAAAATACGCCATGCCATATATCTCGGCGTTGCTATTAATGATTTAAAAACCCTAGCCCCCCTCATGCGCATTTTATTTGAGCAAGCAATTAATGCCCTCACAGTTTATGAACCTGACCTAAGCAAAGAACCACATAAAGTCATGCTCCTTATGGATGAGATTCATACCCTTGGCAAAATGGATGTCATGACCAATGCATTTACTTTACTCGCTGGTGCGCGCGTTCGTTTGCTTGGCGTAGTTCAAAATCTTGGATTACTCGATACGGCATATCGTAGCAGAGATATTAGAAACACCATTTTAGCAAATAGCGCGCATATCGTATTTTTTGCGACCAAAGATATTGAAACTCAAAAATATATCAGCGCCATATGTGGTGAGCGAACAGTTAAATCAAAATCTGTTTCCAAAGGGCGCGGATTTACAAACGAAGCGGCCAAAGTATCTATCACTGAAAAAATTGTCCCTCTCATAAGACCACATGAGGTAAACACCTTCGGCGAGGATAAACAAATTATTCTGGTAGAGAAGCACCATCCCGTTAAATGTAAAAAGATAAACTATCGAGAAGATAAGCGTTTTAAGGATATGCTACTACCACCTGCCCCAACGCCTGATCTTGTGATAACAAAACACAGCGCCCCGAAATATGCATTGCCACCAAAAGAAGAACAGACATATCCAAAGAAAAAGAAATTAGGGACTAATAAAACCGAAAACCAGTATAAGCATGGCTTAAAGGTTTCTAATGATGACAGGCCGCGGCCTACCCCTCCCCCCGATGGGGATTGCTCGTCATTTGTGTAATAAATGAGTTTAAACCCAAGTGTTCTAATCCAACCTCAGCACCTTTAAAATCTTAATGGCGCTGTCAAGCTTGATGCTTGTCTTACCTTGCTCAAAACTATTAAGCGTTGGCTTAATTAAAGCAAAAAAACCTTAAATACTATTTTCTAGATATCAACAAATATACAATATGTCAAAAATGCTGTAAATTCTTGACAGTTATACATAATCTATGGCATAGGAATGGCCATGTCAGTAAATGGATCATTACTTGAGTACCTCAAAGAAGGTGTAGAAAACCTTCTGGATGCAGGACAATTCGAAAACGGACGGGAATTCCGCCCGACGCAAAATGATGCGCTTGAGGCCTACCAAAAATATCTTAATAAAAATCACTTAAAGCCAGAAGATAAGCTAAAAGGCTTCTTCGATATGCCAACGGGCATAGGTAAAACGGCCCTTTTTTCTGGCATTCTGAGCGCAACCCATCAGGGTGCATCCCGTCACAACGATCACTTAAAAAGTATCATCGTCGTTCCAACAATTACCCTTTTGGACCAAACCCATCAAGATTTAAAAGATTTCGCTCCCACTTTTGCAAACAGAATTGGTTTATATGGAGACGGCCATAAAAATCTTCATAATCAGATTACAATTATGACTTACGATGCATGGTACGATCTTTCAGCAGCAGGTAAAATTGGCTCCCATAATGTTGATATTCTTATATCTGATGAAGCGCATAAGGGAACATCGGAACGTCGAATTGAAAATATTCTAAATCAGTACGACGATAAACAAACAGCAAAAATTGCGTTTTCAGCTACTCCACATTTTGACGAATCAAAATCTGTTTATGCAACCCATGGTCGGCAGATTTTTTATCGATCCATTCGTGATGCCGTTTTAAGTGGCGAATGATGTGCCCCTATAAAGCAGGACACCTTATTGCTTCCAATTATGTTGTTGCTCAAAATCTATAGGCGACAACATATTGTTGTTACCATGTTTTCTTTTCGGATTGTAGAACATTTCTATATAGTCAAATATATCTTGGCGTGCCTTTTCACGTGTAACGTAGGTTTTACGCCTAATACGCTCTGTTTTCAGCAAATGAAAAAAACTTTCAGCCACCGCATTATCGTAACAATTACCGCGTCTGCTCATACTTGCTTCCAAGTTATGCAGCTTTAGAAACTCTTGCCACTCATGGCCAGTAAATTGTGAACCTTGGTCGGAATGAATAATCACCTTAGAGCTGGGTTTACGCCGCCAGAGTGCCATTAATAGCGAGCTCAACACCAGATCCATTTGCATGCGTGGCTGCATAGACCAGCCAATTACACGCCTTGAAAACAAATCAATAACCACACTTAAATAAAGCCAGCCTTCATGAGTTTTTATGTAAGTAATATCCGTAACCCAAGCCTGATCTGGGCTTGACATGTCGAAGTTTTGTTGCAGGTGGTTGGTCGCCACAATCGCTGGCTTACCACCATATTTACCAGTTTTACGTTTATATCCAACTTGCGCTTTAATCCCAGCAACCTGTGCAAGACGAGCCACACGGTTGGGTGAACAACGGTTTCCAAGGTCTATCAAATAATGATGGATTTTGCGATACCCATAAACACAGCCGCTTTCCAGCCATGATTGTTTAATCAGGCCAGTTAAATGCCGGCTTTGTCTTGCACGCTTGCCAAGGGGCTGCTTAAGCCAAGAATAATAGCCACTACGGTTTACACGCAAAACACGGCACATTGACCTAACTTTAAAAATAGGAGCATTAACCTTGATGAAGGCGTATTTCACGTGGCTTCTTTTGCGAAATACACCGTGGCCTTTTTTAGTATATCGCGTTCCTCATTAATCCGTGCTAACTCTTCCTTAAGCCGACGTATTTCTGATGATTGCACAGCATCTTTTTTACGCTCCGGCTTGGGCGTGCCATAAACTTTACGCCAATAATATAACGACTTAGTGCTGATGCCCAGTCGTTCAGCAACTTCCTTGATTGAATAGCCACGATCCGTGACTTGCGCAACCGCATCGCGCTTGAATTCTTCCGTGTAATAACCTTGTGACATAACTTAATCTCCTTGCTTCTGTTTTTACCACACAAGGTGTCCTACTTTATAGGGGCACATCACTTGATGTAAGTCATCCAAATGACGTTAATGATT
>DAOWDF010000314.1 GCA_030639165.1 Alphaproteobacteria bacterium | reverse complement strand
TACAGGGTTACATCATCGCCGATCCAGCAATTATC
The DNA here is from genome assembly GCA_030639165.1 of Alphaproteobacteria bacterium. Lineage (GTDB taxonomy): Bacteria > Pseudomonadota > Alphaproteobacteria > Micavibrionales > Micavibrionaceae > UBA1672. The sequence goes on along the minus strand of DAOWDF010000314.1, from coordinate 4,086 downwards.
TCCTATTGTGATATTCCATGGATAGGTAACGGTAACAGAGGGACGTATGAGAACCCCATTGCCTATCTGAGCAGCAATATACAACTCAAAAATTTATGTCTAATTTACTAAAGATAATAGAAGAGCCAAATGCAAGATCTAAGTAAATTCAATCTTCCCCCTAATTTCCGCGGGCGTTCAGCTATATATGTTCAGCTATGGTGGCTAGTGCAGGCTGCGCTGTTCAAAACATCACCACAAATATTATATGGCTGGCGTAGATTTTTGCTCCGCCTTTTTGGCGCTCAGATAGGCAATGGGGTTCTCATACGTCCCTCTGTTACCGTTACCTATCCATGGAATATCACAATAGGAGATAATTGCTGGATCGGCGATGATGTAACCCTGTATTCTTACGCCAATATCAATATTGGAGGTAACAGCGTAATTTCCCAGAAATCTTACCTATGTACCGGCTCGCATGATTATACTGATCAGGCTTTTTCTATTTGGGCTAAGGATATTAATATTGGAGCGGGGTGCTGGCTCGCTACCGATGTTTATGTCGCTCCCGATATCACGATCGGAGACGGCGCAGTTATTGGCGCAAGAAGCAGCGTCTTTAAGGACTTACCCGCAGCCATGGTTTGTGTCGGTTCCCCCGCCATAGTGGTTAAGCCTAGAATTTAACTTTGATACCAATCAGCATACTTTTTAATGCCATCTACCAGTGAAGTCCTATGTTTCCAGCCTAGCTTATGAACCTTTGATACATCAGTTAATTTCCGCATAGTGCCGTCTGGTTTGTCGGTATTAAAGGACAGATCACCCGTATAGCCAACCACTTTAGCAACTAGCCCTGCAAGAGCAGCGATAGATATTTCCTCTCCGCTTCCTATATTTATATGGGTGTTATATTCCCCAAGTGGCGCCGCAACTATATTCTCCATCATAAAGACACAAGCATCCGCCATATCATCCGACCATAAAAACTCACGCAAGGGTTTGCCACTGCCCCATAGCTCAACATTATTTTCATGGATATTGTGGCTAGTCAGAGTTTTCAGAATTATATCTTGGGGCTGTGTGCCATCAATTTCATTAATCGGGCGGTGAGCGAGGTCGGATTTTATAAAACTCCAATCACCAGCCATAAGCGCTTTGCCCAGTAAGATCTTCCGCAAAAGCGCAGGCAGGACATGCGAGGTTTTAAGGTCAAAATTATCATTCTTCCCATATAAATTCGTAGGCATCACAGAAATATAATTAGTGCCATGCTGGATATTATAGCTCTCACACATTTTAATCCCTGCAATTTTAGCAATAGCATAAGGTTCGTTAGTATATTCCAAGGGCGAGGTCAGAAGGCAATCCTCGCTCATCGGCTGCGGAGTATCTTTCGGGTATATGCATGTACTTCCCAGAAATAAGAGTTTCTTCACATCATTTAGATATGAGTGATGAATGACGTTATTTTGGATCATTAGATTTTCGTAGATAAAGCTGGCGCGCTGGGTGTTGTTGGCCATGATACCGCCAACTTTTGCCGCCGCTAATATCACGTAATCAGGTTTTTGGAAGGCAAAAAAATCTTGCACTGCGGCTTGGTTAGTTAAATCAAGCTCGCTGTGGCTGCGAGTTATAATGTTGCTATATCCCTTTGCTTCTAAATTACGGAGAATAGCGCTGCCCACTAAACCTTTGTGACCAGCAACATATATTTCATCATTTTTATTCATGGTCGCTAGCTCCTATTCAAAATAACTCTTGGTGGTAAAGCCGCCTTGTTGTAAATAATCGTCCTGCTTTGCAAGCTTCAAATCACTTTCCATCATTTCATCAACAATAGCAGGGAGGTCGTATGTAGGAGTCCAGCCAAGCTTATCTCTAGCTTTACTCGCATCTCCTAGCAACTCCTCAACTTCGGTAGGGCGGAAATAACGAGGATCAACTGAGACAACTTCGCTGCCAATTTCAAGCTGATATTCAGGATTATCGCAGCGCGCAACAACGCCTTTTTCGTCCACTCCCTTTCCTGTGAAATCAATTTCTACACCAATATGGGCAAATGAAAATTTCACAAAATCCCGTACGCTATTATTAACGCCCGTAGCAATAACCCAGTCCTCCGGCTCATCAGCTTGCAGCACCATCCACATCATACGGACATAATCCTTGGCATGCCCCCAATCCCGCTTCGCATCCAGATTACCAAGGTAAAGCTTGTCTTGCGCGCCTAATCCAATGCGCGAAACTGCGCGGGTTATCTTACGGGTTACGAAAGTCTCACCGCGAATAGGGGACTCGTGATTAAACAAAATCCCGTTACAGGCAAAGATATTATAAGCCTCGCGGTAATTAACTGTAATCCAATAAGCGTAAAGCTTTGCCGCGGCGTAAGGGCTACGCGGATAAAATGGGGTGGCTTCATTTTGTGGACTATTTTGCACTAACCCATAAAGCTCTGATGATGAAGCCTGATATACTCGCGTTTTTTCCGTTAAATTTAACAATCTTAAGGCCTCTAATATTCTAAGCGTACCAATACCATCCGCATTAGCTGTATATTCCGGCATATCAAAGGAAACATGAACATGGCTCATCGCGGCAAGATTATAAATCTCATCCGGCTGAACCTCCTGAATTATGCGCGTTAAATTCATGCTGTCTGTCATATCACCGAAATGCAGTATAAAATTGCGCTCATTTATATGTGGGTCTTGGTAGAGATGGTCGATGCGATCAGTATTAAATAGCGAAGAACGGCGCTTTATACCATGAACAATATAGCCTTTTTTGAGTAAAAACTCTGCTAGATAGGCTCCGTCCTGTCCCGTTATACCTGTTATTAACGCTACTTTACTCATAAGCTATTCCCCTAATATGCATATATGTTTCACGATCATAGTTAATTTACTTGGCTCTGTTAAATGGTTTTTGTATTTCTATATTGTGTTTATTGCGCGCGCGCGCCATATTACATGTTCATGTGTAAATAAGCGGGCAGTAGAATGAGCGATAAAGAGAAAAATACTCAATTAGAACCATCTCATGATGATGATGCGGCAAACCCGCATGCACGCGGTCTTATGGCTCGCCTGCGTGGTTATCTTTTTGCAGGTATAGTCGTCACTGCGCCGATCAGTATAACCGTATATCTTACCTATGTTTTCCTTACATTTGTTGATAGCAAGGTTGTGCATTTATTGCCAAAGGATTGGTATGACGCGCTCTATGGAGCGACTACATTCCCTGGGCTTGGGCTGGTCATCTCAATTGCTGGTTTTATTGTTATAGGCTGGTTTGCAACTAATTTCCTTGGCCGCTTAATTATTCGTATCTCTGAATATATCGTTGATCGTATGCCAGTTATTCGTACGCTCTATAGTGCGATCAAGCAAATATTTGAAACCATAATGGCCAGCCAGTCCAGCGCTTTTCGTGAAGTGGTTATGCTGGAATACCCACGTAAAGGTGTGTGGTCTATTGGTTTTGTTACAGGCACATCACAAGGTGAAGTGCAGAGAATGACTAAGGTTGACACTGTTAATGTATTTGTTCCAACAACGCCTAACCCTACATCGGGTTATTTATTGTTTGTTCCTAGAAAGGAACTTAAATATCTTGATATGAGTGTGGAAGAAGGGGTTAAGCTTGTTGTATCAGCAGGAATTATTAGTCCGCAGGATTCTGCTACAAAGAAAAAGAAATAGGATAAATTTATGTTTGATCTGATTAAGTCAATTAGAGCGCGTGACCCAGCTGAGCCTACATTTGCCGAAGTATTATTAGCGTATAATGGTTTTCATGCTGTAGCGATCCACCGTATGAATAATTTCATTTGGCATTTAGGCTTGCACGCTGTAGCACGGATTCTTGCTAATTTTACTCGTATTTTTACCGGAATAGAAATTCATCCTGCTGCACGTATTGGTAAGAATTTCTTTATCGATCACGGCACAGGCGTAGTGATCGGCCAGACTACTATTATCGAGGATGATGTAACAATCTATCATGGCGTAACTCTAGGTGGAGTGGGGCGCGTTGGTCAGGTTGAAGAAAAACGCCACCCGACTTTGAAAAATGGAGCTATTATTGGTGCAGGTG
>DAOWDF010000037.1 GCA_030639165.1 Alphaproteobacteria bacterium | reverse complement strand
CCTTTTTGGTATTCACCGCGCACTGTGTGGCCTGGGCCTTTTGGTGCAACCATGATTACATCTAAATCAGCGCGAGGCTTGATCAGATCAAAGTGGATATTAAGACCGTGAGCGAATAGGAGAGCAGCGCCTTGCTTAAGGTTAGCTTCCAGCTCATCGCGATAAAGATCGGCTTGATTCTCGTCAGGAACAAGGATCATAACGATGTCTGCATCTTTAACAGCCTGCGCAGGAGCTTGAACTTCAAAGCCAGCAGCCTTTGCTTTTGCAGCAGAAGCAGAGCCATCACGAAGTCCGATTACAACGCTTTCTACGCCACTATCTTTCATATTTAGAGCATGTGCATGCCCTTGTGATCCATAACCGATTACAACGACTTTTTTGGATTTGATAAGATCTTTATTACAATCTTTATCGTAGTAAACATTTAGTGGTGCTTGATCGGCTGGTGCGCTTTGCGCAGCATTACTTTGTCCCATGGTATAAACCTTATTCTATTGTTTCATATCAACGCATAAAACAAGGTTTTGTAAGGAAAATCAAGGGGAAAATGTTAATGGCGCATTGCGTTATCAACTACTTCTTCAAGTCGGAGGTGATCTTCCATGCTGCCAAGGATTTTATCGCCTTCTCTGCCATAAGTCTTTCCGTTGACTTTTACTTGATAGATGCTGGTTTGGTGCGTTGCTTGTAGGAAGCCAAATTCCTCTGCAAATACGCAACTATATTCTTTATCTATATCTAGCCAATTATCAGATTCTATGGCGAATAAGTTAACTTTGCGGAATCCTGTGCCGAATTCAGTAGGTGTAGAATAGACTTTTTTCTTTATTTCTTTGATTGTAAAGTTATCATCAAGGAATAATTCAACTGCAGCGGCGCATCCTAGAGCCAGCCTTGAATCAGCTTGTTCACGGGTTATGCATGAGGTTAAAAGTAAGACGCAAGATAATCCTATAATTATTTTTTTCATTGGGTTTCTAAGCTCCTATTGCTTCTTTGCCTCTAGCTATTGCAGCGACGCCAGTGCGACTAACATCGACAAGGCCTAGAGGTGTCATTAAATCTATGAAGGCATTAATTTTTTCTGTTGTTCCTGTGATCTCAAATATGAAGGATTCTAGTGTGCTATCCACTGCTCTAGCGCGGAAAATATCAGCGCTGCGAAGTGCTTCTATACGCGTTTCACCTGTGCAGGCAACTTTTATTAGGGCTAGCTCGCGTTCAACATAGTCGCATTCAACTGTCAGGTCAGATACTTCTAATACTGGAACAAGGCGATCTAGCTGTGATTTTATTTGTTCTATAACAGCGGGAGATCCACTACACACAATTGTTATGCGTGATAGATTTTCGTCATGGTTTGTTTCAGCAACGGTAAGGCTTTCTATATTATAGCCACGTCCAGAATATAAGCCGACCACTCGTGCTAAAATGCCAGGCTCATTATATACTAAAATGGCAAGTATATGTGTTTCTTCGGCTAGTTGCTTTGGGGCAGGAGCGTATACACTTCTGCATTTTTTGATTCTTTTTGTCTTTGTTTCAACTTTAGCCATTAACATGTTCCTATTTTATCGTCTTATATATATATCATAGCGCATTAATTTTTCATTAGGTTTTTTATTGCCCATATAATCTGCACGATCAATAGATATTGTGCGCTGAAAATCATAATTATTCCATATATTTTTAAATTCAGGATTATTTTTTAGAAGGTAATCACGATAATTGAATATTGTCTCATTCTCATTCGGGAGAGGGAAGTGAGCGACAAAGATTATTTCTGGGCTGTATTTATAAAAATCTTGCGCGATCATGTTTGTATATTTGTCGGTGTAAATCTTCAAATCATCTGACGTGAGGTTGTTTTCTTTATTGATTAAATATGGAGTGAACCACATCACAGGAAAACGGGAAGCGTGGGGCTGGCCAGTATATATTGATAGTTCCTGAGATATATTTATCATGTCGTGTAATATAAGGAATGGGCAATTACCTTTATTATCTATAGCGCATTCTTCTATTATATTAGTGAGTTCAAGCCCCCTAAACTCGTTGTGGGTTGGTTTGATTTTCTCTGCTATACCGCCATATATTGCAAGTGATAATATCGCGATAAAAGTGATAGCAAAGCTGGCTGTTTTTTTAACTTTATCTGACTTTATATCCATTAGGATTGCGCGCATTATACGTTCAAACAACACAGATAATCCGCAGGCAAAAAATATAATTGCTGGTAGTAAATGGTAAATCCAGCCCTTGCCTTGCATTATAAATGGTATGAAGCAAAATGCGCTTAGAATGAATATGGATGGTATTAATTTAGGTAAGTCTTTGAATATTAATAATGATATTATAGAGCATACTAATGGCAACAAAGCAGTAAGTGCGCCAGTAGTTACAATGTCGCCTGATATATCGGCGGCATAAAATGTAATAATATCAGGAAATATCACTGATATAAAATCGGGAAAGAATATATAGATGGACGCAATATACGCTATTGCCATTAAGGTAAGGCAAAGGAAATCGTGATCTTTAAAAATTGTAAGGCGTTTTTGAGTATATGCTCTATGTAGGAATATTGCGGCAGGTATTATGCCATAGTGTGGTTTTAGTAGAATAAGGACTGATCCTGCTAGTAAGGTAAGCCATTTGAGCGCTGGATGCACATTAATGCGCTGGGTTATGAGGATTTGCAGCAAGGTGAGGGGGAGCAACGCCATTGCCAATATGTGATCTTTTTGTCCGAAATCATAGCCAGATGCTACTATATTGGTAACTAAAGAGGCCGATACTATAAGTAGTTTTTGTTCGTTTGATAGGCGGGTTATTTTTTGTAAAAGTAAATATGTGGCTGTGGTTGATAGGGCTAATAGCAGCAATATGTACGCGCTAACTGCGTGGTAAAGTGGCAGGTGAGTTAGTTTTACCAATATGACAGCGGGTATTTGCAGGATAATGCTGAGAGGTGGGTTGGTATCATAATAGGCTTCGCTCATTGCCTCGCCAGCCAGTAACCTCTCCGCCGAAAGTGTGAGGTAAGCTATATCAACATTTATAACTTGCGCTAAATGTGCAGCTAGCCATGGCAAAAGGGCGGCAATCAGTAGAATATACGCCCCAATATATAATAATTTGCCCGTTGCATTACTCATGCTACAATGTCGCTTTACACTAGTTTCTTATCAAATTTATCTGCGTCCGCCGCGAGTATCATTTCATTATGAGCCTTACCAGATGG
>DAOWDF010000331.1 GCA_030639165.1 Alphaproteobacteria bacterium | reverse complement strand
TAAGGCATTGCAATCATTATCATTATTATCTGGTGGTGAGCAAACCCTTACCTCTATTGCACTTATATTCGGGATGTTCCTTACTAATCCATCACCTATTTGTGTACTAGATGAGATCGATGCGCCCTTAGACGATGCGAATGTCGATCGGGTGTGTAACTTGCTTGATGAGATTGCTGCGCGCGGAGAAACCCGCTTCCTAGTGATTACCCACCATCGCCTTAGCATGGCACGTATGGATAGGCTCTACGGCGTCACTATGTCGGAAAAAGGTGTGTCACAGCTAGTATCCGTAGATTTACAGCAATCATTCGAGTTTACAGATAAAAAGGTGGCGTAAAATTATGGCTGATGACGAATTACAAGAAAAGCTAGATAAGCTGGATAAAAAAGTTCAAGAAGCTCGTAAGGACAGTCAGGTAAATCAGGTGGATTTTGATAATGTAGAGGAAGAATCACCTGAGGCTATCAAAAGCGCTAGAGCCGGCTCAGAATTCCTCGCAAGCGTCTTTGCAGGGGCTTTTATAGGTTTTGGTATTGACTGGTATTTTAGTACCACACCATGGGGTGTCATAGCATTCATACTCATAGGATTTGTTAGCGCTGTTTACAGAGCAAATGCTGCAATGAAGGGAAATGATGATTAAAACTCAAAATATTGAAAACTTTTATTGCGCATATGAACTAAATAGGTTAAAAAACGATAAAATTTTATTATGGAGATAAGAATTGTCTAATCCAATTCATCAGTTCGTTGTTACCCCTATAGCCCCTCCTTTGGAAATCTTTGGCTATGATGTATCCTTTACTAATTCATCTTTATGGATGTTAATCTCTGCTGTGTTATCAGTAGTATTAATTAGTATGGCTACACGCCGTAGCTCTGTAATACCAGGTAGAGCCCAGATGTGCGCAGAACTTCTTTATGAATTCGTAGGTAAGATGGTTCAAGAAAATGTGGGTAAAAAAGGGGCTAGCTACTTCCCTCTGATCTTTACTCTATTTGTCTTTATTCTTGCGGGTAATATCCTTGGATTAGTCCCACATTCATTTACCTATACTTCACATTTAATTGTTACGGGTGTACTTGCTTTATTCGTTTTCTTTATGACTATCGGCTTTGGCCTTTATAACCATGGATTTAAATTCTTTTCATTATTTTTACCTCCTAATGTTCCTTGGTGGTTGGTTGCGTTTATTATACCAATAGAAATAATTTCATTTTTTGTGCGCCCTATAACATTATCAGTTCGTTTGTTTGCGAATATGATGGCAGGGCATATTATCCTAAAAGTAGTGGTGAGCTTTGCTGTCGCTGCTGCTGGGATGGGCGCAGCTTGGGCTACACTAGGTGTGTTCCCTGTACTAATTAATGTAGGTTTAATGATGTTCGAGCTATTAGTTGCTTGTATCCAAGCTTACGTTTTTGCGATTTTATCATGCGTGTATCTGAAAGATAGTGTTGATCTTCATCATTAAATCTGTATTATCACGCTGATAAAAAATAAAGTTTTATTTAACAACTACTTAAAAGGAATTAAAAAATGGAATTAGAAGCTGCAAAACTTATTGCTGGTGCTTTAGTTGTATTGCCTGCGTTTGGCGCAGCACTTGGCTTGGGCATGTATTTCGCATCATATAACAATGCGGTTGCACGCAACCCAGAAACAAAAAAACTTTTGGATGAGAAATTCTTCCTTATCCTAGCGTTTATCGAAGCACTTGGTATTATTCCAATTGGTGTCGGCGCAGCGTTACTTTTCGGCTAAGTTCTAGTACGTTATAAATCTAAGGAAGACCGATGATAAAAAAGTTAGCTCTCTCTAGCTCATTGATAATAATGAACGTTTCACATGCATATGCAAGTGGGACTGCTGCTACAGGTCATGGCGAAAGTCATGAAGAGCAAGCTACCGGTCTTCCTCAACTTGATCCATCATCATTTGAAAGCCAAACATTCTGGCTAATAGTGATATTTGTTGGCTTATATTTTGTTTTTGCTAAGAAGTCTTTGCCAGATATATCTAAGACTATTGAAAATCGCTCTGAGCGCATAAATAGTGATTTAGATTCTGCTGAGCAAATTAAAGAAGAAGTAGCTTCTGTTCGTGATGAATATGAAGCTAGGTTAAAGGAAGCGCGTGAGCAATCTAATGGCCTATTCAAAACTATCGAAGAAGAAATAAAAACCAAAAGTGATGAGGAAACTAAAAAGTTTCAAAAACATTCAGCTAAGAAAATATCTGAGCTGGAAGCTAATATCGCCAAAGCTCGTGATAGCGCTATGGATGACATGACAGAAATTGCAGCAGAAATTGCTACTCAAGCCGCTGAAAAAATTATTGGCGTTCGCGCTGATGCTAAAAGCGCAAGAGAAGCAGTTAAATCAATACGTAAAGCTGCTTAAGGGGACTAGGATAAATGGATTTTTTAACAGCAATGCTTGAAGATGGTTATACTTGGTATACATTTTCATTTCTTATCTTTGGTTTTATTATTGTAAAATTAGGATTTCCCGTTATTAATAAAGCTCTTGATGGGCGCATTGCTTCTATTAAAAAAGAGTTAGAAGAATCAGAGAGCCTTCGCGTCGAAGCACAGGAAATGCTTGCTCAATATAAGCGTAAGCAACGTGATGCCCAACAAGAAGC
>DAOWDF010000158.1 GCA_030639165.1 Alphaproteobacteria bacterium | reverse complement strand
GATTGTAACCTCTTGGGCTGGTGGATGGCTGTTTTTTATTCAGCATCAGTTTGAAGATACTTACTATGAATATGAAGGTAATTGGGATTATAGCGAAGCAGCAGTATTAGGTAGCTCATATTACGATCTTCACCCGATCCTACAATGGTTCACTGGCAATATTGGTTTGCACCATATCCACCATTTGAACGGTAAAATTCCTAATTACCGCCTGCAAGAATGTATGGATAGTGAACCTGAGCTAAAAAAGGTGAACCGTATAACATTCCTTGAGAGCTTTAAGCTTGCAAAACTGGCACTTTGGGATGAGCGCCAAAATAAAATGATAGGATTTAGTGCATTATCGTAATTTATATGTAACTTTTCATTTATAGATTCCGAATTAATCTGCGTAACGCTAATAATTTTATTTAAAGAAGGAATTTATTAAGATGACTGATCAAAAAAAGCCTATGAACAAAAAAGTTGCAACCGTAGCATTAGCTGGAATTCTTGCGATGGGTGCATTCTCTGCTGCCCCTGCATTTGCTGGTAATGGTGGTAATGGTTGTGGCGCAAGTGGCTGTAACAAAAAAACCGAAAAGCATAGCTGTAGTGGCAAAAGCGGTTGCCCAAGCAAAGCCAAGAACTCTTGCAAAGGTAAAAGCTCTTGCCCAAGTAAGGACAAGCCTACTTGTAAAAAGAAGAAAAAGTGCAATAAGAGCAAGGGCAAAATTAGATCTCATAACGATAATAGCCGTTACAACGACTAGAATATAATGGGAAAAAAATTTCCAGAATTAGGATATGGGTTGGGCTTTCGTCCGACCCATTTTCCTTTTATACAAGAGCATCAGCCTGATATTGATTGGTTCGAGATTATCTCGGAAAATTATATGGATACTGGTGGTAAGCCACGCCGCACTCTTGATGAATTACGTGAGCGCTATCCCATTGTTATGCACGGCGTATCTTTATCGATCGGCACTGTTGACCCGCTAAATTCTGAATATCTGCAAAAGCTCAAAAAGCTAGAGCGTGATATTAACCCAAAATGGATTTCCGACCATTTGTGTTGGACTGGCGTAGCGCACAAAAATACGCATGATTTACTACCAGTTCCCTATACTGAGGAGGCTCTTAAGCATGTTATAGAGCGCATCAAACAGGTTCAGGATTTCTTGGGGCGCAGAATTATACTTGAAAACCCATCAACCTATCTGGAATTCACTTGCTCCACGATGAGCGAATGGGAGTTTATTGCCCGCATGGCAGAAGGCTCTGGCTGTGGCTTGCTGCTAGATGTTAATAATATCTATGTTAGCTGCTATAATCACCGTTGGGACCCGAAAACCTATATTGATGCTCTTCCTCTTGATGCCGTTGCACAAATACATCTGGCAGGGCACACAAATAAAGGCACGCATATTATAGACACTCATGATGATCATGTAATTGATGAGGTCTGGAGCATGTACGCCTATGTAATGCAGAAAGCTGGCTTTATCAATACCATGATTGAGTGGGACGATAAAATCCCTGAATTTCCAGTTGTTTTGGCAGAACTCAATAAAGCTAGGCAATGGGTAGCGGGCAATAATCACCCAACAAAAATGCCAGAGTTCCAATCCTTTCGTCATAATATACGCCCATCTGAACGTCTAACTCCATATGTGGAGGAGCTAGGTGATATGCAAGACGCTATTTTAAGCGGTGATGGTGAGGCGATGTCACCTGATCAGCGCATAGTACCCAAGCCTGATTTCGCGCCAGAAGAGCAAATCCAAAGCTATATTGATGGTTATCGTTATCGCTTATTCGATATAATATATGAGGATTATCCAGCTCTTATCAAAGCCATTGGCACAGATGAATCGAGTGCTATTATTGATAAATATATAGAAGATACCCCTTCACAGCATTTTAATGTCGCGCGCTATATTGATGCTTTTCCTGAATATGTGCGAGGGTGCTCATCTCCCTTTGCCTATGAGCTATGTGTGTTTGAAACAGCAATTTCACGGTTATTTGATGGAGAGGAAACGCTAGTCTTAGGGCAGGGTGATTTAGCAGGAATTGATGAAGATAGCTTTATGAATATGCATCTTCACCCTCGTAAGGCTCTTAAGCTATTTGCCTTCTCCTACCCCGTAAATGCATATTATGAGCAGCATTTAGGCGGAGCGGAAGAGATTGTCGAGCCTAAGAAATCACCATCTTATGTCACCGTTTATCGTCATAATGATGAGATGTGGCGGCTTGATCTGGAGGAAGGCGAATATATGGTGCTTAGCTCTCTTTTCGCTGGCCTAAGCGTGGGGGAAGCTCTCTCCGCCGCAGGCGATGAGATAGTAAACAATATCGGCAACTGGTTTTCGCGGTGGATTAGCAATGGTTTACTGGCCAAGGTGCAGTAATTAGCATTGACTTATTAGGAATATTTTGCTATTATGCTAATCAGATCACACCAGAATTGTATCTTTTTTAAATATAGTAATTTCAATTAAGAAAAAGACATTCCCATGTCATCCCCGCGCGCTCTTTTCTATTATGTGTTCTCCGTGGTAAAATATATGGGGCTGTCCTAGCTAACTATTAAAAGTTAGTCTAGAAAGGACAGTATGATGTACAGAAAGAGCCAAATATCTTGGCATAAACAAGCCCGCTTAATTGAG
>DAOWDF010000329.1 GCA_030639165.1 Alphaproteobacteria bacterium | reverse complement strand
TTGGCTGATTTCGATATGAACTTCGTAATTCCTAACGCCTGAAAGGCTAACTAGATTAATATCTTTATGTTGCTCCAGCATGTTACGCACATGCTCGGCAGTATTGCGTAGTACCAGCTCACTTACCGACCCATACAGGGCAAGCTTCATAACCAGCTCTTCACTTTTGGCCAAATTAACCCTCAAATTTTCTGCGTCAACTGGAAAGGTTGAGATTTGGTCTATTGCGGTTTTTACGTCTTGAGAAATCCTGATAGATTCATCCGTATCATCAATCTCAGCCATAACGCGCGCAAAGCCTTCAAGGGCTGTGCTGGTTATATCGCCAATGCCGTCTATATCTTTAATTGCATCCTCGATTGATAAAATTATCCCTTGTTCGATCTCCTCTGGGCTAGCGCCTGGATAGGCCATGCTGGCAACTACCATATCCAAATCAAATTCAGGAAATACCTCTTGCTTGCTTTGTGACAATATAAGCAGTCCGCCAAATATCATAACAATCATAGCCAGATTTGCAGCAACAGGATGCGCGGCCATCCATAGAATGGGGCCTGACTTGATAGCTTTGGCTTCTTTATCGAGTTCTTCTGAACCTAAATGCCCCATATTTATTCCTTATAATTAGTGTCATACCCGCGACAAAGCATAGCTTTGTTTAAACGGCGGGTATCCATATGTCAGCCAGCTAAGCTGGCTGTCTTTAACCAGATCCCCTTAGTATAAATTTAGCTGCGCTAAATCAAGGGGATGACGGTTGTTAGTTCTTATTCCTGCCCGCCATCATTTTGCACAGCAATATCCATGCCGTTAATCGGGGTTATAATATTGGAGGTAATGATATTGTCATTATCCTTAATCCCCTTAACAACATAGGCAAAGTTACGGTCTTCATATGCAATTAATATTGGTTGCACGACAAGCTTGCCATTGCGCTCTAGCCATATATTGCCCTTGTTTTTTATATATGAAACAGGAATGCGCGCAGTATTATTAAGCTGCTTACCAAATATAGTAATAGGCACATAGTCACCTAAAACTAGCGGAGATTTTCTCTCTTGCTTAGTTACATCTGGCTTTAATAGTAGGGGGTCAGGCACGGAAATAATTATATGAGCTAGTCTGCTTTGCACATCTATAGAGCCAGTCATTTTAAGCAGTGATCCATAGTGATAACCGCGTCCGCCATCCAATTTAACCAAGGCTTTGGACGCTGGGTCGTCAAGCGTTTTAGGCAGAGTAAGCCAGCGCAGATTATGGACCGGTATCTCCGCATCAACCCAGTATTCAGCCGGACGTACCAGATTGGCTAATGTATCTTGCGGCGATACTATATTACCCAGATCAGTATTACGCTGGGCTATTAGGGCATTGAAAGGCGCTGTAATTTTTGTGCGCTCTAAGTTCAGCTCAGCCACTTCTAAATTTGCAGATGCCGCTGCAACATTGGCTCTGGCTTGTTCTAATTGTGGTTTTCTAAGTGCAAGGTCGCTATTCCCAAGTTTAGTGCCAGTTCTTTGTTCAATTATCTTCAGTTCATCTCTAGCAATCGCCTGCATGCCTTGCTCTAACTTTAGCGCAGAGAGCGCCTGACGCAGAGCTGCCTTTTTGACTTTTATATTTAGTAAGTAATCAGCCTCATCAATTTGTAGAATTTCGTCATCGGCGCTGATAATACTTCCGGGAATAAATTGATCAGATACATTTATGACTTCACCTGATATGCGTGGCTTTAATGCAGCCTCACGCGCTGGGCTTACTTGTCCCATCACTTCGATCTTAACTGGGTATGTGCCTAGGGTAACTGTAGTAGTATTAACCGCAACTATATGTTTTGTTTCTACGGTTTTCTTTTTTGTATGCGCGGGGTTTATAACAATCAGGTAATATGCTGTCAGACCAGCAGCAAACATTATTATAATTGCAAGGATTGCTCTAAACATTATAACATACCTTTTTCATTATTAAACTCTAAATTTAACCAGCTATTGCCACCTAATGCGCGATATAGCTTTATGCGCTCTTTTGCTTGTACAAGGCGCTCAACCGTAATTTTCTGTTCTAATGCCTGCACGTTATTGAGACTGCTAAGGACATTAATATACCCGTTCTTACCATTAATATAGCTTAATTGTGCCTGCGCCAGAGTTTTCTTAGAAGCCTCTAATTGCTTGGTCAGCGATAACATTTTATCATCCTGATATTTATTTCTGACAAGTGCATTTTCTACATCAACTACCGCAGCCAAAACCACGCCCCGATAGTTATGATAGCGCTCATCAGCCAGAGCTTTGCTGCGTAAATGCTCAGCTCTTCTGCTGCCTCCATCCAATATCGGCGCGGTTAACCCTGCAACCATATCTAAAAGCCACGTGTCAAATAATCCGCCTAAGCTACCCGCATTTGTTAAATAGTTGGCGGATAGGTTAAAGCTAGGCAATCTATCTTTCCGTGCTGCCTTTACTAGCCAGTCAGCGGAGCCAAGCCTTAGCCATGCCGCAATAATATCAGGGCGATTTATAATCAGCTCAGAAGGCAACCCTGCATCAGGAATAGGAAGAGCAGCGGGCAGGGACTTCTCGCTTATCTGCAATGAGTTATCAGGTAACTCCCCAATAAGTGCGGTTATATTATTAACGGCTTGCTCTTGCGCCGAAAGAATATCAGGAAGTAGAGCCTCTGTTTTGGCTAATATTTCTTGCTGCTGTAAAAAATCAAGCGCGCTGGAGGATCCCATTTCAAAGCGCTTCTTTTGCAGCTCCAAAATTGTACTATTGATATCCATTTCTTTGCGGATGATAGCTTCATGTTCCAGCAAAGAAAGAATATCCAGCCAGTTCTCAACAATAGATGCGCTTAGGGTAATTGCCGCGGCGTATAAATCATTCTCGCTCGCTTGCTGCTGTAACTTCGCTGATTTATATGTAGCGCGATTTTTACCCCATAGATCAACCTCAAAGCTCGCCGCGCCCTTTAATGTGAAATCGGAAGGGCTGGCGTTATCACCCTCAGATGCGCCATGCTCACCTGATATATTTAGGGAGGGGAGCAGGGGGGCTGCACTTTTTGCTGTAATTGCTTGAGCCTGAGCTAGGCGTGATTTTATTTGATTAATATTAGGATTGTTAATAAAAGCATTCTCTATCAAAATATCTAGCTCTTTATCATCAAATAGCAGCCACCATTTACCACCCGAGTTTGTGTCTTTATCAGTCTCGAGTTTAGATGTGTATTCTTCGCCTAATTCAATTTGATTCCGCACTGCAGGCGCGCTTAAACCCATACACCCTGATAAAGAGAGCATGAGCACGGCTAAAAGCGCATATGACTTGCTTAAGTGCATAGATGCATCCTGCATAAAATATTAAATTGTGATTGTAACGTTGTAGCGCGAATATGCCTTCACTGCAATTCTATTATTTGGTAAACCACATATAGATCAGAGGTATCCAGAGAAAGCTTAAGGTCAGCGTACCTTTTATGCTCTGATACACAATCCATGCCCAGAACATGTTTTTCCCGGGCTTCTTTAATAGGTTACGAAGGTTAAATCTTCGTTTTGTTTCTTCTGTATCATTCATTTGTGCTATCATTAATAGCTTACCTGCGTATGGTCAATGATAAAGAGGTTAAATATTGATGTTAAAAAAACCAGTGTTATTAACGATGTTTGCGTTGCTAGTGTGCTCGATGCCAAAGCCAGCATCATCCGAGCTGTATAATAAGAGGCAGAGCGATAGCAGTAATAGTTCGCCAAAAGCCAGCGCATATAATAATAGTGCTGTTGAATTAGATTCTATTGTTTTAGAACACGTTAACAATATGCGCTCTGAGTGTTTGGGGAGCTGGGAAGAGCAGGGCTGTATTAAGGCGATGTCATATATTGCCATGGATATTGCAACCAGCTATGCCGATAGTTTGCACAAAGCTAAAAAAGAAGATGCTATGGAAGATTTAAAGCAGCATTGCGCGGCCTCTACCGCAGCAATAAAGATTGAAGTTCCCGCATACGCACAAAATAGTGCGATTACAGAATGTGTTAATATTATTGCTGATATTCATGATAAAACATTAATACAGCCAAATATTAACCTGTACCAATTACTAATAGGATCTGTCTGGTGCTTGAGCGAAGACCAATCATGCACAGTTTTTGAGCAGCAAATATTTAAGGCTCGTTAGATTTAGTTATAATGATGCTCTTACAGTGATGCCCTTAAGTAAGATAAAAGCTCATCAGAGGCTTTCCCGTTAACAGCAAGGTTTGCATCAGCTTGAAATTTCTTGATTGCATCTTCTGTCATTGGGCCAGTCACGCCATCAACAGGGCCAGGGTATAGGCCACGCCGCATAAGTTCCTTTTGAACCTGAAAAATCATATAGCTATCTACATTATCTTTTTCAGAGTTATTCTGAGCCTTCTCCAACTGTATTTTCTCAACAATCTTATTCACATCATTAATGCCAATTCCTAAAGAAGCGGCTAATTGATTAAGTGCAGAGTTTGCTTCGGGACTTCCTTTATCGGCAGCATATTTATACCATGCAAGAGCTTCATCTGGTTTAGTTTCGCCAAGTAATCCATTCTCATAAATTAGGCCTAAATTATATGCCGCTTCTACTACATCATGATTAGCTGCCGTTTCAAAAAAGTAAGCTGCTTGTGATGGGTTATATTCAACGCCTATACCCTCAATATGGGCAATACCAAGATTATATAGCGCCTCTGGATGTCCCAACTTTGCTGCTTCTTTATATAAATTCATGGCCTCATCAATGCTCTGATCAACTCCCATACCTTGATGGTATAAAACGCCTAAATTATATTTCGCATTTGCAACGCCATTATTTGAGGCTTCTCTAAACCAAAGAACAGCGCGCTTTAAATTTTTACTTATCTGACCATGGCCAGCAACGTAAATAGCGCCCATATCGTGCTGAGCCTCCGGAACACCTTCAAATGCTTGGCTTTCAATTTTCTTCGCAATATCAGTTAGGTTATTATCTGGGCGTATACGTTTTTTCAGATCATTAATATATTGATTTGTACTTTGTGTTTTTGCAGTAGGCGCGGTTGTCTTCTCTTCCGTCTTCGATCTTACCGCTGCCTTTTTTGGCGCAGGTGGAGGTTCGGCCAAGTCTCCTGTTGTTAGGCTAGACGGTTCAATCTGGTTAAGGCGGCGGGCTACACGTTCTGGATCTTCTTCAAATGCAGCGAGCATTTCACTATCGTTAGTTATATCAAGCGCATCTATATCATTATCAATAAGGTTTTTTTTTACCTGTTTTTCTGGCTCTTGGTATGGGGCGCTGTAATCATCATAAAGCGCAGTAACTTCTGCAAATCCTTTTTCCTCATGGTTTGTAGGATCATTTATCTGCTCGTAACTTTGTGCATAGTCATAGCTATCTTCGCCATATACTGATCTATCAAAGCCCGAAGTTTCTATTGAATTTGCAGCATTATTCATGCGTAGTTCTTTTATAAGATCGCTATAATTAGGCTGGTTAAGTCCATTTATAAACCAGCCCAAGAACATAACTGCCATAATAATAACTACAAGAGTTAACCCCTGAATGCGCAGAGGCCTACGCCATATCGGCATGAGGGCTTCTTCTTGCAAGCGGCGGTTCAAAACATTGGGGTCAGCATTTAGTA
>DAOWDF010000068.1 GCA_030639165.1 Alphaproteobacteria bacterium | reverse complement strand
GGTAAAATAATTGAAAATGACCGCATTGTTGACAAGCTCCACAATGAAATCAAACTCTACCTTACGCGCGTTAACCAAGAAGACCTTGACCCGAAAGAATCCGACCGCTTCGTGCAAATATTATCATTTTCCACCAACCTTGAATATGTTGGCGACATAATAGGCAAAAGCCTATCTGAGATAATCACTATCAAAATAGACAAGAAAAACAGGTTTTCTGCGGAAGGTTTCAAAGAAATACAGGACTTCCACCTGACCATACTTAATAACATGAAAATAGCACAAGCAATCTTCATGTCAGAAGACCCAAAGCTAGCGCGTCAATTAGTCGAAGGAAAAGCTTCCGTCCGCAAAGCCGCCCAAAAAAGCTCAGAAAAGCACTTCCAACGCTTGCGCGAAGGAGTGCCTGAGACAAAGTCCACCAGCTCCCTACACAATGATATTATCCGTGATTACAAGCGCATGAACAGCTATATAACCACCGTAGCTTACGCCATCATATCAAACGCAGAGGCGCATAAGTCTAAACGCAAAGAAAATAACATCTAATATACTGTAAATATATGTGGGCTATTACATAAGATAGTTTTACAAATATTATTGAAAAATATAATATTTAGATACGATCGTGTGTGAACTGTTATTTTTCTGGATAATAATGTTTAAAAATCTATCTATATTTACTCTATTGGCTGTTTTCCTATTCCCCTGCTCTATTCTGGCCGAAACCGTGCCGACACATTCACCATGGCAACACGATGAATACAAAATTGCGAATAAAGCGCCGCAAATTAAAGCACAAAACACCTTAGAAACAGACGGCCAACAAGAAAATATTGCCCGAGAGACACCACCTTCTGCATTAGAGAATGCCTACTCTGATCGCTTGGACACGCCAATCAAGCAATTTGGTTACGATTTCTTTGCCGCTGACGCTCAAACTGACAATCTAGCAGATAATAACGCACCGATGGGCGCCGTGCAGGATAGCTTCATATTAGGAACGGGCGACACACTGCAAATCATCTTCACAGGGCAGCGCAGCGACCAAGGGACATATACAATCAATTCAAGCGGCATGATAACTATCAAGGAATTCCCCCCTATTCCCGCCACTGGCCGTACAATAGCTCAGTTGCGAACTGCCATAAACAGGCACTTAAACACCACCCATAATACACAAGCCTACATCTCCCTCTCCTCCGTACGCCAGATCGGCGTTTTGGTTATAGGCAATGTTAAACGCCCAGGAAGAAAGAACTTAAACATATTCCACACCGTTATTGATGCACTAAACCTTGCAGGAGGAGTGCAAAAAGACGGTTCACTAAGACAAATCAAGCTTGTACGCGAAGGACATAGCTCAATAATCGACCTCTATGGTCTGCTCATGCAAGGAAACGCGGATATTGACCTACGCCTTAGAGATGGCGATCGCTTGATCATACCACCTGTAGGATCAACCATAGCCGTTGCTGGAGCAGTAAAGCGCCCCGCTATTTATGAAGTTAGACAGCACAACACTAAAACCACAAAGGATAAGCTCAGCGCCAATGAGTTATTGGCCTTTTCTGGCGGCATATTATCAGAGGGTCAAAACAGGTTCATAAAACTCGCCCTGACTAATGATGGTAAGGAAAAAATCTCAAGAATAGCAGACAAGTCATCAAAGACATTTGGCAATAGTACAATCTTAAATGTGATAAGAAGCACCGAAAAAAGAACAGGCACAATAGAGCTAACTGGCCACACTAACGCATCAGGACTATATGATTTATCAAGTCACAAAACCCTATCCAGCCTACTACAAGATGAGACAGTGTTTGGTGATGATATATACCCCCTAATCAGCGTAATACAAAGACGGGATAATAAGCAGTTAATCACTAGGTTTATTGAGTTTTCGCCACGTCTCGTATCCAATGGAAAGTTTGATACTTCATTACAAAGCAATGACACAATCATACTTCTATCAAATACTGATATATCAACACTTTATAGTGATGGCTTAAACAATACAAATAAGGCAGAAGGTAATGAAAACACAGAGAGTAAAGGCGGCTATAACGCCACGACAAGCAACGATCTAGGAACTTTTTTGAAAGAACGCACAGTCTCCGTTCGCGGCGCTATAAGCAAGTCAGGATTATACCCTGTAGCGCAAGGAATTACTCTTGATAATATCTTGGCAGTTTCTGGTGGTTTAACATT
>DAOWDF010000054.1 GCA_030639165.1 Alphaproteobacteria bacterium | reverse complement strand
TCCGCGAGGCCTTTATTGCTAGTGAAGGCCATGTTTTGCTGTCGGTTGATTATTCACAGGTGGAATTGCGACTAACCGCTGAAATGGCTGGGGTTGAAGCACTGAAGGATGCATTTAAGGCTGGTAAAGATATTCATGCACTCACTGCCTCCCAAGTGTTTGACGTGCCATTAGAGCAAGTAACGCCAGAACTGCGCCGCCAAGCAAAGGCTGTGAATTTCGGAATTATATATGGCATATCTGGATTTGGGCTATCAAAACAGCTAAACTGCCCTGTTGGTGAGGCAAGTAGCTTCATTAAACGCTATCTCGCAAGGTTTCACGAGATTGAGGCCTATATGGAAGAAACAAAAGAAACTGCCAAAGCCGATGGTTTTGTTAAAACATTATATGGACGTAAATGCTTTATTCCAGGAATTCAAGATAACAACCCTATGCGAATTAAAGGGGCAGAGCGTCAGGCTATTAATGCTCCACTGCAAGGAACAGCCGCAGATATAATGAAAATTGCTATGGGAAGAATGCAAAAATATCTAAAATCAGAGAATTTATCGGCAAAAATGCTATTACAGGTGCATGATGAGCTGATTTTTGAGGTTCCTGCGTCTGAAATAGACGAAACCATAGATATTGTTAGAGAAGTGATGGAAAACTCATTTGAAATCAATGAGATAGAAATATCAGTGCCATTAACAGCAGAGGCTGGGCAAGGGGGAAATTGGGCTGTTGCACATTAAAAAACAATAAAAATACATAAAAAATGTACTTTAGTACAAAAAATATGCATTTTTATGTTGACATTGATTTACATATAGAGTTATAACATTGACATAACTTGAGTTGTTGTCTTCCCCACACACACATGACACTCTCAAGTTAATTGAAATTTTAATATCTGATCACACACACACTCAGATATTATATACAGTTCCCCACACACGGAAAGTTAGGCCGTCTTTTGTTTTTACAAAGGGCGGTCTCGCTGTGTGTAGTGGCTTTCTTTTTCACTTACTTTATTACATCTCTACTTCGTCGCTTACGTATAAGAATACGCATACGCTCCTAGTGCCTTGTACTAAAATAAGTTAATGTGACTATAATCTGACAAATATGTTTGGGCTTGACTCTTATTTAAAATAAGTTGTATAAAACCCGCACTTGCATATATTGCAATTAATAGTGACTTGGCTTGAAGGCATGCCTCGGTCACTTAACTTTTATAACACTCTAATTTGAGGAGATAGAAATGCCAAAAATGAAAACGCACTCCAGTGCGAAAAAACGGTTCAAAGTAACCAAAAAAGGTCGCGTAAAGGCTAAATCTGCTTTTACTAGCCACATGATGATGAACAAGCCTAAATCAATGAAACGTAAAGCCAAAGGCTTATCAGTGCTATCTGTTGAAGATGCACGCATTGTTCTTCGCAACTTCCTACCATATAGCCGTAAGCGCAGAAGCAAGCCTTACATCAAAAAATCAGCAGGGGAGAAATAGACCATGGCAAGAGTTAAAGGTGGCGCACGCGCCCACGCAAGACATAAAAAAGTTATCAAACAAGCTAAAGGATATTACGGCCGCAGAAAGAATTGTTTCCGCACCGCAGTCCAAGCTGTTGAAAAAGCAGGTCAATACGCATATCGTGACCGTCGTAATAAGAAACGTACTTTCCGCGCATTGTGGATTCAGCGTATTAATGCGGCTGCCCGTTTGCATGACCTTACATATTCAACATTCATGAATGGTTTGAAATTAAGCGGTATCGAGCTAG
The DNA here is from genome assembly GCA_030639165.1 of Alphaproteobacteria bacterium. Lineage (GTDB taxonomy): Bacteria > Pseudomonadota > Alphaproteobacteria > Micavibrionales > Micavibrionaceae > UBA1672. Next base: position 3,785 of record DAOWDF010000054.1, on the reverse strand, counting down.
ATCGTAAAGTTCTATCAGACATCGCAATTCGTGAGCCAGAGCAATTCGCAGCGATCGCAAAAACAGCGGCAGCGGCTCTAGAGAAAAAAGCTAAAGCAGCTTAATCTAGCAATTTTAAAGATTACCGAAACAGCCTTCTTATGATATAAAGAGGGCTGTTTTTTATTGGGAGCCTTAATGCAAAATCAAAAATTAGCTGTATTTGACTGGAACGGAACATTGCTTGCTGATACCAAGCAAGCTTGGATTGCGTCAAATAAATGCCTCGAATTTTACGGGATTGAGCCAATTAGCTTTAAACGCCAGCTTGAAACCTTTGATTTCCCGATTATCCATTACTATAAGCGCAATGGATGTAGCATTGATAAAGTTTTGGAGACCAAAACCGAGGCAAACGAGATATTTCAAAACTCCTATGATGCTCTTGCCGCCAATGCCAGAACGCGCCGTGGAGCAAAAGACTTGTTAGAATGGCTGCACTCAAATGATGTTACATGCATAATATTGAGCAATTATCTGACCGTAAAAATCGAACGCCACTTAAAACGATTAAAGATAGATCACTATTTCAGTTATATTTCCGCGAATACTTGTGATGGCACCAGCATATTAAACTCTACCAGCAAGCTAGAGCGATTATCCGAATTTATGGTTAAGCGTGGATACAGCTACGATAACGCATTTATAATTGGTGACAGCAAGGAAGAGCCAGAAATTGGCCGCCATTTCGGTATTACATCTATAGGCATTACTGGCGGGTGCATTAATGAGAAACGTTTACGCGGGGCTAAGCCTGATCATCTTATCAATAGCCTGCATGAGACCAAAGATCTTTTAAAGAAAAAGTGGAATTTATAGGCCTACTTAAGGCATCAAATCAGCGCCATAATCCTGATCATTTGCAGCACCTTTCGTAGGTTTACTCGGTTTGTTTTTAGCATCGACTAATTCAATAGAAGTATTAAACTCAGGTGATATACCCATATCCTGACATACCTTATTGATCACATATTGAGTACGAATTATTTTAGCTACCGCCTGTCCTTGCTTATCATTAACATGATCCAAACCTGATTGAGCTATACCAACCTTTTCCTGATTACTTTCTAATAATTCTTGCGCCTTGGTTATTTTGTTATTCAATTCACTTATTTCAGGCTGCATTGCTTGCACTATTTTTTCTACCGCATTACCTGAGGTACTAGAAGAAGAGTTAATCAAATCAGAAAAACTATCCTTAAGGTGAAGTGAGGATAGTTTAGCCGTATAACTCATTTGCTTTTTTATGATTTCATCCAGCTGAATAAAAAGATCATCATGGTTTGTAACTGCTTTATTACCTGAAGTTGCGCGCCCGATCATACAATCTAATAAGTCGTTCTCATTCATAGCAGGAAGTGAGGAAACATCTGAAAACAAAGTAACTTTTGCTCCAATAATATATTCAGATAATTGATTTTCTGTAGATACTAAATGAGAGAGCTCAGCCTGACCTCTGTTTAATAATGCATCATTATAAGCTGCCAAAGACCTAACAAGCACATCAAAATCCACCAATATATCGGCGCTTTTGAAACCCTTATTATCTAGAGCTTCCTTAAACTCCAGCAAGTCTACTAAAATATCAGAGACGTGCTGTCTCTCTTGATCCAAAACTGACATAAAACTTCTCACTATGTAAAAAAAATAACCTAACACACATTTTACAGAATATCAACGCACCTGCTATTTTTAATAATAAACATCATAATAGAATGATTTCCCCTTTATTTATGATGCTATCTCGTGTTAAATCCCTCGCATGAGCAATGATATACAAAATTTAAAGGCTGAAATTTCTAGCGAAATAACGGCGGCAAACGACCTTAAAACTCTTGATGATGTGCGGGTTACGGTTCTGGGTAAAAAGGGTCGTATCACCGCCCTTATGAAGACCTTGGGCAAAATGGATGCGGATGAGCGCAAAACAAAGGGGCAAGCCCTCAATGTTTTGAAAGACGAGATTGCAGCATTAATAAAATCTCAAGAAAAAGCGCTTAAAAAGCAAGAGCTTGATGCACGTATAGCCAATGAGACTATAGATATTAGCCTAGCTACTAGGCCGCAGGAAAAGGGGCATATACACCCGATCTCACAAACTATTGAAGAACTTACGGCTATATTTGCGGATATGGGCTTTAGCGTTGCCGAAGGGCCAGATATTGAAGATGATTTCTTTAACTTTACCGCGCTTAATTTCCCTGTGGGTCACCCTGCGCGCGAGATGCAAGATACGTTCTTCTTGCCTGATGATGAGGCCGCACAAGGCGAGCATATAAAGAAATTGCTACGCACGCACACCTCTGCCGTGCAAATACGCCACATGCAAGAGAACAAGCCGCCACATAAAATCATCTGTTTTGGACGCACTTATCGCTCTGACTATGACATCACCCATACGCCGATGTTCCACCAGATGGAGGGGCTTATGATTGATAAGACTACCAATATGGGGCATTTAAAGGGCTGTTTGATGGATTTTGTCAGCAAGTTCTTTGAAGTTGATGAATTGCCTATGCAGTTCCGCCCGAGCTTTTTCCCATTTGTTGAACCGGGCGCTGAGGTTGATATTGCTTGCTCGCGTAAAGGCGGTGGCCTGAAAATTGGTGGTAACAAGGACGGCTCTGTTGATGGCTGGCTAGAGATTTTAGGCTGCGGAATGGTGCACCCTAACGTGCTTAAAAATTGCGGCCTTGATCCTGAAGAATATCAAGGCTTTGCCTTTGGTATGGGGATTGAGCGCATGGCTATGCTGAAATACGGCATTCCTGATTTGCGAACATTCTATGAGAGCGATGTTAGATGGCTGGAGCATTACGGATTTGATCCTCTTGATCGCCCTAATAATGCAACTGGGGTTAAAAAGTAGAGCATGAGTAGCCTTACTATTCGCCCATTAAAATCTGAAGATTTTCCAAAGTGGTTACCGCTTTGGGATGGGAATAATTTAGGTACTCGTGATGAGGAAGTTACAACCAAAACTTGGGAGCGTTTAACCTGCGCTGATAATAAACAAGTTAATGGCATAGTGGCGGAAGAAAACGGCGAGCTGCTCAGCATTATTCATTATATTTTGCATCCGACGACTGGCGCGATAAATGAAGTTTGCTATCTGCAAGATGTTTATGTAGCCCCTGAACATAGGCGCAAAGGTATCGCAAAACAAATGGTGCATGATCTTACCAAAATCGGTAGACAGGAAAAATGGGGTCGTATGTACTGGCTAACCGAAAATGATAACAAGGCAGCCAGAGCTATGTATGAGAAAATAGGGGTAAAGCTGGACTTTACTTTTTATGTATTACCGATAAGTTAGAATAATAATTTAAGAAAGAATATAGATGAAATTCACTTTAAATTGGCTCAAACGCCACCTTGATACAAATGCAAGTACAGAAAATATTTGCCAAACTCTAACCGATATAGGGTTGGAGCTTGAAGAGTTTGAGGATAAGGCAGAGCAATTTGCTCCGTTTAAGGTTGCCTATGTTGAGAAAGCCGAGAAGCACCCTGATGCGGATAAGCTGCAAATTTGCACCGTGAAAACTGCGAATGGCATAGAGCAAGTTGTATGTGGAGCTCCTAATGCACGGGGCGGAATGAAGGGGATTTTTGCCCCGTCTGGAACATATATGCCTGGTCTTGATGTTACCTTGAAAAAAACCAAAATTCGCGGCGTAGAATCTAATGGTATGTTGGTATCTGAAAAGGAAATGTGCTTATCTGATGAGCATGCAGGAATTATT
>DAOWDF010000193.1 GCA_030639165.1 Alphaproteobacteria bacterium | reverse complement strand
GGATAAAGAAACCGAAACTATTTTGCGTGAGCAGATAAAGGTTTTAAGGAAATAATCTCAAGCTTTTGCCCTTTGGATAAAGACTTTATTTCAATCTCGCGCTTTGATGCAATTGATCTGTTTGGACATTCTTCACTATAAACAAGCTCAAGCGGGGCGCGGCCTTTCGTATATTTTGCTCCAGCGCCAGATTCATGCTCTGCCAAGCGCCTTTTAATATCCGTTGTTATGCCCGTATATAATGTCCCATCTACACATCTAAGAATATATAAGTGCCAACAGCTCATTAATATAGGCCGCCTGTTCCAGTTGTAACGGTAGATGGCTGCGTTGGGGAATTGATATCATTACCATCGCCCGAATTAGGGATATAATAGTTATCATCCGCGTTATAATCTCCTGAGCCGTAATAGCTCGGCATTACAGAGATACCCTCGCCATCAAGTATATATTTTTCATCCGTTGGCTCTGTGCCGATAATGAAAGATTCCCAGATAACCTTTTCATCTCCAGCCTTAGCTCGCACACCAGTTTCTGCGTTAATGCGCAGATTTCTAATCCCCGTAGGCTTACGAAATGGTGCTGGCGGCTTGTCGGCTAAAGCTTGCTTGATAAAGCTTTTAAATATAGGCACGGCGACAGATGATCCCGTTTCCTTTTTCCCTAAAGACCTTGGATTATCAAAGCCGGTAAATACGCCAATAACTAGATTTGGAGAATATCCGATAAACCAAGCATCACGCGACTCATTTGTGGTACCTGTTTTACCAGCTAGCGGACGCCCTAATGAGCGCAAACGCACACCAGTTCCACGCTGCACTACGCCTTCCATTATAGAAGTAATTTGATATGTAGTGCGTGGATCCGCTATCTGCTCTCTGACATCTTCAACATCAGGAACAGATTGCCCATCCCACTTAATTAGGCCACCACAACGCACACAATCGCGCTTATCATGTTTAAATACCGTCTTTCCGTAGCGATCCTGAATACGATCAATAAATGTAGGAGTGATTTTCTTACCGCCATTAGCAAGCATTCCATAGGCTGCTGTAATGCGCATAAGAGTGGTTTCGGTTGACCCTAATGAGTTAGCTAATAGCGGACGCATATTATCCGTTACCCCAAAATGATCCGAATATTTTGCAATTAAATCCATTCCTAAAAAGTCAGCCAAACGCACAGTCATAAGGTTTCGTGACTTTTCAATTCCTACACGTATTGGTGTTGGCCCGTAAAATATATTGGAATAATTAGTTGGCTTCCATGTTCCTGCAATTTCATCTTCTAATACAAACGGAGCATCTAAAACTAATGTTGCGGGAGTAAATCCATTATCCAAGGCAGCAAGATATACGAATGGTTTGAAAGCCGAACCTGGTTGACGCTTGGCCTGAGTTGCACGGTTAAACTCACTTACTCCATAGCGATAATTCCAACCACCTTGCATTGCCAAAACCCTGCCAGTATGAGGGTCTAGTGCAATTATAGAACCTTGGATATCTGGAACTTGGCGCAGCTCATAAATACTAGTGGCCTCTGCATTTTCTGCGCCTTTATCCTGAACCATAATAATATCGCCCATATTTACGACTTGCTGCAAAGATTTAATTTCTGCGCCTCGCGTATAGCCTTCATTAATATATTTACGCGCCCATTTTAAATCTTCTAACTTAAGGAGTCCCTGATCTTGCTCAACAAATCCAACCTTTGCGCTCCCCTTACTAACTTCAAGCACTACTGCTAAGCTCCAATTAGGCAACATAGCAGCTGGGCGCTTAATATTTTTAAGCTGCGTCCGCCAATCATCCATATTTTCCAATGTAGATAATGCACCACGCCAGCCATGGCGCATGTCATATGCCATTAAACCTTCACGAAGGGTGGTTTCAGCAATTTTCTGCATCTTGGCATCAACCGATGTTTTAACAACAAGTCCACCCTGATAAAGGGCATCTTCACCATAAATGCTGGCAATTTCTCTACGTACTTCTTCGGCAAAATATGGAGCGTCAACATGCACACTATCATCTTTACTCATCGCCAAAGGAACAAGCTTGGCTATTTCCGCCTGCGCAGTTGTTATATAACCCTCAATAGCCATTCGGCCGATAACCCAATCACGGCGTGCCAAGGCTTTTTCATAATTTTTAACAGGGTGGTAATTATTGGGCGCTTTAGGAAGACATGCTAAATAAGCTACTTCTGCAATATTTAGGCTATCCAAGGATTTACCAAAATAGTGAAGAGCAGAGGCTGCAACGCCATAATTACCGCCACCAAGATATATCTCATTAAGATAGAGTTCTAAAACACGGTCTTTACTGAGTGTACTACTCATACGATATGATATAATTGCTTCCTTCAGTTTACGTACAAAAGAAACCTCATTGGATAAGAAGAAATTTTTAGCCACTTGTTGGGTGATTGTGGATGCACCTTCAGGGCGTTTTTTAGACCCTGACATTTTATTTTTTGCATATTTTATAAGTGCACGAGCAACAGCCTTCATATCAACGCCGCTATGGGTATAAAAGTTTTGATCTTCGGCAGCTATAAATGCATGCTTAACCTTATCCGGTATGAATTCTATAGGTACGAAAACCCGCTTTTCCTGTGCAAATTCAGCTAGCAAATTTCCATCACCGGCATAAAGGCGCGTTACAATCGGAGGCTCATAATTTTTAAGCTGGCTATGATCTGGCAAATCGTGTCCATAATAATTAACTATATAGACAAAGCCTGCTATAGAAACTATAGCTCCAATAAACCCTATAGAGAATAAACCTAAAAAACCGTACCAAATATATTTCATATTATTCCTATGTTTATTTTCCGCTCTAACGAGCGCTGAGCACTTGCCTTAAGTGCAATTTATATTAATTAATATACCAGAGCAAACTACATTCTTATGTGACTAGGCAAATGAGGCGCAGCATATTCTTATATGTAAGCTGAAATTTAACAACGTCACAGCGTAATGCAGGAAGATCTCTATACTAGACGGCGGCTAATTGGCCGATCTGCTCTGCCGGGTATAAATTGATCTACATCTTCATTAGCTGAATGATCGAGGTCGTCAACACTGCCCTTCCAGATAATCTTTCCT
>DAOWDF010000103.1 GCA_030639165.1 Alphaproteobacteria bacterium | reverse complement strand
TAGGCAATGACATCACTGGCGGTAAAATGCCAGCCAGCTTTGAGCCTTCAATAGATTATATCGTAACCAAAGTCCCACGCTTTGCATTCGAAAAATTCAAGGGCAGCGAAGCCACACTGACAACTGCAATGAAATCAGTTGGTGAAGCCATGTCATTTGGCCGTTGCTTCGAAGAATCACTACAAAAAGCCATGCGCTCATTGGAGAAAGGCCTAACTGGACTGTCCCCTATATATGTAGAAGACGGTCAAGATGCCCTGCTCGCAGCAATCGCAAAGCCAACACCACAGCGCATATTACATATCGCCCAAGGGTTTAGAAAAGGCATATCGCTAGAGCAAATACAAAGCATATCCAAATATGATCCATGGTTCTTGGAGCGCATAGAAAATATTGTGCGCGCAGAAAAAGGTATTTTAGATAATGGACTTCCGACAGATGCTACTGGCTGGATGGAGATCAAACGCCTAGGATTTGCCGATGAGCAACTCGCCGAACTTGTTGGTGTATCCGAGCAACATGTCCGCAAAGCAAGACACACTCACAATATCCGCCCCGTATATAAACGCGTGGATAGCTGCGCCGCTGAGATACCGTCCGAAACTCCTTATATGTATTCAACCTATGAAGGCAATGGATTAGAGCCAGCCGAGGACGAATGTAACCCCACTTCTGCCGAAAAAATCATTATCCTTGGCGGCGGGCCTAACCGTATTGGTCAAGGGATTGAGTTTGATTATTGCTGCGTCCATGCGGCTTATGCACTTAAAGAAGCTGGCTATGAAACCATAATGGTTAACTGTAATCCTGAAACTGTATCCACCGATTACGACACCTCAGACCGCCTGTATTTTGAGCCTTTAACCGAAGAAGATGTGATCGAGCTTATCAAAGCAGAGCAAGCAAACGGCCATGTTAAGGGCGTGATTGTGCAATTAGGCGGACAAACTCCGCTAAAACTTGCGCAGACATTACTTGATAACGATATCCCTATCCTTGGAACTGATCCTGATGCGATTGACCTTGCCGAAGATCGCGAGCGTTTCCAACAGCTTCTTATCGACCTTGACCTAAAACAGCCTGCAAACGGTCTTGCTTGGTCTAAGGATGAAGCCATGGAAAAAGCCGAAGGTATTGGCTTCCCACTAGTTATCCGTCCATCTTACGTACTTGGCGGCCAAGGTATGGAGATTGTTCATAGCATGGAAGAGCTGGAACGTTATATCTCCACTGCCGTAAAAGTATCAGGTGATGCGCCTGTCCTGCTTGACCGCTATCTTAAATCAGCAATCGAACTCGACGTTGATGCTCTTTGCGACGGCGAAGATGTTTTCGTTACTGGAATTATGGAGCATATTGAAGAAGCAGGTATTCATTCAGGCGACAGCGCATGCGTATTACCTCCGCACTCACTTTGCGACAAAACAATCAAAGAAATCAACGTACAAACCATTAAACTAGCCAAGGCTCTAAACGTCAAAGGCTTGATGAATGTGCAATATGCGGTTCGTAAAGATGATGATACTGGCGAAGATGTTATCTATATAATCGAGGTAAACCCAAGAGCTTCACGCACAGTTCCATTCGTTGCAAAAGCAATAGGCGCGCCAATCGCCAAGATCGCTGCTCTCATTATGGCTGGTGAGAAATTATCCGCATTTGATGGCATATTAAAAACCATGAGCAATGATCACTACGCCGTAAAAGCGCCAGTATTCCCGTTTAATCGCTTCCCTGGGGTTGACCCTTTGCTAGGACCTGAGATGAAATCAACTGGCGAAGTTATCGGGCTAGATAAAGATCTCGCCAACGCCCTTGCCAAAGCACAACTAGGCGCAGGGGTAAATCTTCCTACCGGTGGCAGAGTATTTATGTCGGTGAAAGACGAGGATAAGCAGGGCTTACTACCCATAGCCAAAGACTTGATTGATATCGGCTTTGACATTGTCGCTACTGGTGGCACTTGCGCTTTTCTAAATGATGAAGGAGTTGCTGCAAAGCGCGTCAACAAAGTGATGGAGGGGCAACCCCACATCATAGATGCCATCATAAATGGCGAGATTGATCTGGTTATCAATACAACTACAAAAAGCTCACAAGCTCTATCGGATAGCAGCTCTATAAGGCGCATGGCTCTAATGAATAAGATCCCGTATTACACTCTTATCACCGCCGCAACCGCGACTATACAAGCTATCAAGGCACTAAAAGACCACGACCTTGATGTCGCTAGCTTACAAAGCTATTTCGAGGATAAGGGAAAAAGCAAAGCCGCTTAAAAAACGGCAAATATAACTAGAAACATAAACTTTACTGGGTATAATTTCATGCAAAACAATGCAACAAAGATTAAACAAGGCGAGCTAACAAAAAACATCAATGAGTTATCAGGTAAAATTGGTGACGAATGGTATAACGCAATTGCCGCAACAGGAGTGTCAGTGGCAGCATTAGGCCTTGCTCCAGTCTTACTTTATAATGCATTTGCAAATAACGACAACAACACCGATGCGATAGAAGCCTCCATAGACCAAGGCAATGCAACTACAGTTGAACAGACATTAACAATAGAAGAGGTTGAGCAGCTTAAAAGCAAGGCAAGAGCAGAATATGCTTACAGCATCACAATTGCAGCTAATAGTGAAACAACTATAATAGTTCCTAAAACCAATAAAGAAATTAAGAGCCTCTTTAATCAGGCCATAACAGAGGCCAAAAGTAAGAAACTTGAAGCCACGCATACAAATACAAACAATCATGAAGATACCGCTACCAATACAGTTACAGTATCACTTGCCCTATTAGTAATAGGCGCGGCATGTGCCCGCATAGGCTACAACCATAACAAAGCCAGAAAAGATCTTAATGGCCAAAGATCAGACTTTAAAAATCAGCTCGAAGAATTAAATATTGACTAAGCTTAATCACTATTGACCAACACCAATAAATAAGCTTAAATAATCAACATATCCCGCCTCAATTGGCGGGTTTGTTATTAACAATACATTACCTAATGTTATTCATATCTTCATTTTGACAAGGCATGAGTGACGACGAGTATTTTTATACTTTAGGATACGAATAACAATGTCAAAATGAATAGAGGAATGACATAAAATGGATCAAGTTCCAGTTACAAAAATAGGTTATGAACGCCTTAGCGCAGAATTGCATGATTTAAAATCCGTGCAACGCCCTGAAGTAATTCAGAGCATAGCCACCGCACGCGAACATGGGGACTTGAAAGAAAACGCAGAATATCACGCTGCAAAAGAGCAACAAAGCTTTATCGAAGGCCGCATTTTAGAGCTAGAATCCGTCATAGGCCGTGCGCAAGTCATTGACCCAAAAGATCTTAATGGTGATGTAGTTAAATTTGGAGCAACCGTAACTATAGTTGACGAAGAAACTGATGATGAGCAAAGCTATCAAATTGTAGGTGACTATGAATCTGATACCGAAAGCGGAAAACTATCTATCAGCGCCCCTGTAGCGCGTGCGCTTATCGGTAAGTCAGAAGGTGATTCAGTGGTTGTTAAAACACCAAAAGGTCAAACTGATTATGAAATATTAAAGGTTGAGTATAAATAGCCACAAAATAGAATTAAAGTAGGGGCTGTCCTAGCTAACTAGTTTAAATATTGTTTA
>DAOWDF010000212.1 GCA_030639165.1 Alphaproteobacteria bacterium | reverse complement strand
TTTTTAGCAAGAATAGCGTTACTTTTATTATTGGCTTACTTGCTTTGCTAACGCCAATATATGGTTATGCGAGAGAAAGCCCAGTAAACAGGCAGCAATCACCACAAGCTAGGGCTTTGACAATCTCTGCACTGCAGGACATTAAGGATAATGATTGGGCGGCTGCGCGCGTGAAATTTGGACAAAGTAGAGATCCATTAGCATCAAAAATTTATCATTGGTTGCTTCTAACCAACACGGATAAATCAGAGTGGACAAATGAGCTGTTTATTAAGCTCTCACGCTTTATTCAAAATAATCCTGAATGGCCTAGCGTTAGTAAAATGAAGTTAAGAGCAGAGGGTGTTATGCCTGAGGACCTCTCTAACTCGGAGGTAATTGCATGGTATAATGACTTTCCGCCGACAACTCCATATGGCACAGGGCGCTATATCGACGCGTTGATTATTGACGGTAAAAAAGAGAAGGTACAAGAGTTCATCGCAGGATGGTGGTCTAATAATTCAATCTCACGAGATGGCCAGCGTAAATTCTTCAAAAAATACGGTAATTACTTAACTGTTGCGGCACATTTCAAGCGTTTTGATGTGCTTTTGCACAATAGGGATTACGAAAATGCACTGGCAATAGCAAACGTGTTAGGGCAGGGCTACCCTGCATTAGCTAAGGCTCGCATCGCTTTATCCAAAAACAGAGGCAGCGGTTTAGCCAAATTAATTGATAAAATCCCCAGCTACCTTCAGGATGACCCTGGCCTTTTATATGAGCGTTTGAAATGGCGCAGGAAAAGAAATCTAGATAGTGGAGCTATTGATATATTGCTAAATACTCCAGATGATGTGGTTATTCATAATAGATCGGCTTGGTGGAAAGAGCGCCACATTATAATTCGCAGGCTATTGGAAAAAGGCGAGTTTGATAAGGCATATGACGTTGCCAATAATCATATACAAAAAGATGGTTTCTCATACGCTCAGGCGCAATGGTTAACTGGTTGGTTGGCTCTACGTTTTATGGATAAGCCAGAGCAGGCATATGAACGCTTCACGGCACTTTATCAAAAGGTGAAAACACCTGTAAGTAAGGCGCGCGCTTCATATTGGGCCGGGGTAACTGCGCAAAATCTCGATATGCAAGATTTGTCAAAAGGATGGTATGAAAAAGCAGCAGAATTTCAGACAGTCTTCTATGGTCAAATGGCGGGTGCAGCCTTATCTAGGGGCAGGGAATTACCAAAGAGCAGTTACACATTTTTGTCAGAGACTGAGCGCGATAGTTATCAAAAAAATGAGCTAATACAAGCATATGAGATTTTTGACGAAGCAGGGGCTACTGATAAATCCGAGGCATTTCTTTACTCGTTTCTATATGACGAGGCAACGCCTAAAGCCTATAAGTTTGCTGCAGAAATGGTTTCCGCTAAAGGTAATTATTATGGAGCTGTTAAAATTGCCAAAAAGGCAAAAATTAAGGGGTTCTTGCTGACTAAGCAATCCTATCCAACGATCACCAAATATTTGGCCGATATGGATACCGTCGAGTGGGCATTGGTACATGCTTTGATTAGGCAGGAAAGCATGTTCGACCCAAAGGCAAAGAGCCATGCTGGAGCGCGGGGACTAATGCAGCTTATGCCTGCAACGGCTCGTGAGGTTTCCAAAAAGATAGGCGTAGGGTATCGCCGATCATGGCTAACATCTAAACCAAAATATAATATACTTGTTGGTGGATCATATATTGGGCAATTGCTCGATCGCTATGACGGCAGTTACCCACTGGCGATAGCGGCATATAATGCAGGGCCAAGTCGTGTTAACACGTGGCTTTCGATGTTTGGCGATCCGCGTACTGGTGAGGTGGATCCTATTGATTGGATAGAGCTTATCCCGATTTATGAGACCAGAAACTATGTTCAGCGAGTGATGGAAGGGGTTTACATCTATCGGCTAAGGCTGAAGCGGGTACAACAAAAGCCTACTGAAAAACTTCACGTAGCTTTTTATTCAAAAGATTAATACGCCGTCATCCCGTTGGCGCGCTTGCGCGCTTTAACAAACTGTATCCATATGCCAGCAGCAAAGCTGCTGACTTTCGTGGATACCCGCTGTATAAGCTTGGCTTTGCCAAGCCGCGGGTATGACATTATTTATCTGCGCCTAAAACTCCGAGCGTAAGCTCGTGTGATGTAGCGCTTCCATTATCTTCGTGCTAATTCTATGTAATGAGTTATAAAAAGCAGAGTCATTGTGTTTATCGTTGCGAGTATCATTTGGTTATGACGAGTAA
>DAOWDF010000048.1 GCA_030639165.1 Alphaproteobacteria bacterium | reverse complement strand
TAATTTTGTTTATAGCCCCGCGCAGCTCGTCTATTGCCTGCATCAGGTCATTTTTCTCATGTAGCAATGTTGTAAGTTCCACCTCAAGCTCGGCCGCTTCGTCTTCAGCGCGTAAATTAACTGCGCCAATAGAATCACGCTCGCGCGTTAAGCTCTCTTTTTCCTTCTTTATATTGGGCAGGTCATTAATTTGATATTTCACAAGATCAACTGCGGCATGATTAACCAAGTGATTCGGCTCTATATCAAATTTTTCTTTTATAGCTAATTCAATGGCCGATAATTGTTCATTAGTAGCAGCCAGCATAGCTTGCGCACCTGCGCGTTTTTCTCTGGCTGTGCCTAATATGTTTTCAGCTTCTTTTAATGCTTTGTTTGTTTCAGATATTTCTGCCTCGCAGGTTGCTAAACGCTCCGCAGCCGAACTACGTTTTTCATCTATCTGCGAAATAAGCGAAAGCATATCTTCGTGGCCGCTTTTTTTATTTATTGGCTGACTTTGTAAGTCAGATAGCTTTTCCGTAAGTACTTCTGAGCGCTCTTGCAGTTTCGTTAGTTGCTGTGATGATCTGATCGACCTGTTCTTCAAGGATATACGCTCATCAGCAATGGCTTGCATTCGTGCCCGCCGAGTATTTTGTGCTTGCTCCAACATATCAAAGCTACGCACAGCCTCTTGATATTCTGATTTGGTGTGATCTAGCTGCTCTTTTACCTCCGATATAATATCGTCACTATGCTGTCCATCATTCTGGCTCTCGAGTAAGATATCTAGGGCAATTTTATCCTTATCCAAGGTCTCATTTAGGGCAGATATATCCTCATCCAAAGTAATAATCTGCTCTTCAAAACGTTTCTTTTCCGAGGCAATACTCAAGTTTTTATCTTTGATTTTCTGCATAGCAGGGCGCAGCTCCTTAAGCTTGCCCTCCGTAGTTTTGATATCGGCGAGTAAATCATTATAAAAATCCTTAGCCTTGTTCAGAGCGTCTAAATCTTGCTCCATACTACCCTTGGCTTGTGCAAGATGCTCTTGAATTTCATCGCGCTGACTTTGTAGCTCAATAAGCTTGTTCTTTTGCTCTAAATGCAGGGAGTGCCTGTCTGTAGCATGCACTTGCACATGATAGCCATCCCATCGCCAATATTCTCCATCCGCAGAAACTAGTGATTGTCCAGTTTTTAATGATGGTGCTAGCTGCTCTCCTAAATGGGTATCCTCAACAAAACCAATTTGAGATAATGCAAGATGAAGCTCCTCGGGTGCATCAATATAGGGGAGCAGGGCTTTGGCTCCCTTTGGAAGCTCCTGAGTATTATTACTATCAGTCTTATTCCAATTACTTGGCGCATCACTATCAATTGATGCCATTAGCGAGCTACCAAGTGCGCGAGATAGCGCTTTTTCAAAACCTGATTTAGTAATTATAGAATCAAGAACAGGAGTAAATTCGCTATCATCACTATTGAATAATTTTTCTAGCATAGAAATTTCAGCCAAAAACCCAGTATATCTATTTTCTATTTCAGATAGATTATTGCGTGAAATCTCGGTGTTTTCTTCTTTGCTTGTAATATTACTACGCGCATCATCAGTTTTGCCTTTGATATTTTGCAGATGCACTTCAAGTTTATTGGTTTTAACTTCCAGCTCTTTAATTGTTTTTTGACTGTTATTATCAATTACAAGGCCGTCTAAGCGACTAAGCGCATTATCTTTACGCCCAATCAATATATTCATATTGTTTTTATTACGCTCAATCTGCTTTGTGAGTGAAGCTTCACGCGCCCTGCCTTCTGCGGCACTTTCTTTTAGAGCAGTAAAACGCTCCTCAAGCTCTATTACTTTAATATTAAGCGAGTCTTTTGCTTTAAGCTTGGTTTTATGAGTATCAGTATCACTATTTTGCTCACTTTGAAGTGCTACGCTTTCGGATTCTGCGTTTTCTAAATTGGAGGCTATCTCCTCTAAGGTCTGCTCTTCATGCTGCTTATCAATATTAGTTTGGTGTAGCTGCGTTTTTGTTTCCTGCATATCATTGGAGTGGCGTTTTTCCTCTTCCTCAAGGCGCTGTAAGTCAAGGCGATGTTTTTGCAAGCTAGCTCCAAGCTCACTTTCTTGCTTACGCAGAGGAGGTAGTTCTTCTACTTGCGTATTTTGTGTCTTTGTTAGCTGGGTTACGGTGCCGAGATTTTCTGCAACAACGGATTCGGCGGCGCTAAATTCAGAATTTATAGATTTTTGTTTCTGGAGAACGCTTTGCCACTCTAGATATGTAGCAACTAATTCCAATTGCCTGATTTGTGCGCTTAAATTCTTATATTTACTGGCTTGACGAGCCTGACGTTTGATAGAATTTAGCCTGCTTTCCATACTTACGAGAATATCATCAACGCGCAGCAGGTTAGTATCGGCAGCTTTTAATCGTAATTCTGCCTCGTGTCTGCGCGCATATAGTCCAGCTATACCAGCTGATTCCTCTAAAATAAGGCGACGATCTTGTGGTTTTGCATTAATCATGCGCGTTACATGACCTTGGGAAACAAGGGACGGGGAGTTCGCGCCGGTTACGGTATCAGCAAATAGCATTTGCACATCACGCGCTCTGGCATGCTTACCGTTAATTCTATAGCCAGAGCCTTTATCGCGCTCAATCTTACGAGTGACTTCTATTTCATCACTGTTATTATAGGCAGCAGGAGCGGTGCGTGAGCTGTTGTTTAGGAGCAGTGATACTTCAGCAATGTTTCTGGCACTGCGCTTACCTGTACCAGCAAAGATAACATCCTCCATGCCAGAACCACGCATGCGTTTGGCAGAGCTTTCTCCCATTACCCATCGCAAAGCTTCGACTAGATTTGATTTACCACAGCCATTGGGGCCAACTATGCCATTAAGGCCAGTCCCAATTTCTAGCTCTGATCTATCGACAAACGATTTAAAACCATTAAGTCGAAGGCTTGTAAACTCAATCATCTATAAGTTTTTCCACTTAGTCTTTGCACGTTGTTACGTCTTCTTGGGCGTATTAAAATGCGCCTATGTTCCTCATGCCTTATAGGAATATCAATTGCTTTAACTGTAAGCGCCTAATACATATTTATTCAGCCAGTTTGTCCAACTCAGCATCCAGAGTTTTCTTTATTTTTGAGTATGGATCAAGGCCAGAAAGCACAACACTATCATTAATAACTAATGTAGGAGTTCCCTTAATGCCGAAGCTTTTATGAGCATCTTCCTGACGTTTGGCAATATTCTCTTTAAGCTCATCACTTCCAAGGCAGCTATTAATTTGCCCAGAGCTAGCACCTGTAAGTTTTGCATTTTGCTTAATATGGGGTAAAAAATCTTCATTTAACCAATCTCTTTGTGTTTCAAATAAAAGCTGAATGAATTTGAAGTAAGATTTTTCAGGAACACAACGGGCAATCGCTCCAATTTTCACATCATATGAATTACGTGGAAAATCATCAAAAACTATATATGCCTTACCCGTATCAACATAATCCTTTTTGATTTGTTTGAAGTTATCCTTATGAAATGCCGCGCAAGCTCCACAAGTAAAAGAGCTATGCTCTGAAATTTTTATAGGGGCATCAGGGTTACCTAAAATACGTGGAGTAGACGCTTTCTCTAAGTCCAATGCCAGTTCAGTTTCTACAGCATCTTCAAAATCAATGCTGCTTGCTTCGGTAATATCACTTTCGGTAGCATCCTCAACCTTATCGGCGATATTATCATCCGTTGTTTTCTTGGAGTTATTAATAAGGCCTATGCCAAAAACTATAGCCAGAACTGCAAAAACAGTAACTATCAACGCCAGAGGTGATTTTTTATCTTCCTCAATTGGCTCTACAACATCTTTCTCTGCTTCTTTAGCCTTGGATGCTTTAGAATTTGTTTTGTTAGATTTGGTTTCTTTAGACTTAGACATATTTAGCAAACTCCAATAATTTATTTTAACTTAAACATACCACACAAAAATTATGGCAAAGTCAAGGGCTCTGTATGTAGTATAGTATTTTTTATACATCTATTTGGGCTAAGAAAATAGTTTATTTCTCAATAAATATTAGGTCAATACGGTCATCGCTACCTATATCGTCCTGCTTCATAGGGCTTACTGCAAGCCGATCAGGCCCTATGTCGTGTTCAAGAAGAAAACTTCTGACTTCTAATGCGCGTGCCAGTGAAATTCTAACATCACTATCTTCTTGCTTATCTACAGATGTAGCAAATGCATGTATTTCCATCTTGAGATTTTCATTGTTCTTAAATAGATCAATAGCCTTTTCTTTTAGGAAATACTTGATATTGGTATCCAGATTAGTTTGGCCAGCGTCAATTACAAAACTAACCAACGTCGTTTCTATTTTATCTTCTGTACCCTCTCCGGCAGATGGCTCCATAGAGGAGGGGAGGTTATTATCACTATTATATATTTCTACATTACCATACCTTGGCTCAGCAGCGGGCGGGAGCGGAGTCTTATCCTTATTACTATCCGCAACCTCAACTTTTTTAGGTGCAATAGTAATCTTCCTGCTCATCAGCTCTTTAACGTAGGCTGGTGATGTGCTGAGGACTGTGGGTCTTTTCTTAGGGATAGGTACAGTGCCACTAGCTAAGCTGATATTGGGGATTATCATGCTAACCACAAGGGTCGCAGATACATAGATGATATAAAATTTTTCCTTATAAATTTTAATCAATACCCAATATCCTCAAATTAGCTAATCGAACTTACTTTGCAGCTTTAAGAATTTTGCCCATAGAATCAAAAATCTTATCATTGGCCGCTAATATATTTCCAGTATCTACTGGATTCTTACGTATGTCATCAATATCTGTAATAAAGCCCCCAGCTTCTTTCACTATTAATATCCCAGCTGCAATATCCCATGACTTAAGATCACGCTCCCAAAAACCTTCATAACGACCAGCGGCAACATATGCTAGGTCAAGCGCAGCAGCTCCAAAGCGTCTTAATCCCGGAGCGACTGATTGCATAGCGCTATACTCTGCTACAAATCTATCAAGCTGTTTTTTTGAGCCACGAGGTGAGCCCGTAGCTATTGTTGCAAGCATTAAGTCACGGCGTCCTGAAACACGCAGGCGGCGGCGGCGCTGGATAAATGCTCCCTTACCTTTTTCCGCTTGGAACATTTCATCCTTAACAGGGTCATGGATAAGGCCGGCGACGATCTCACCTTTGTGCTCTAGTGCAATCGATATAGCCCAATGTGGAAGGCCATGGAGGAAGTTGGTAGTGCCGTCAAGTGGGTCAATAATCCATCTGAAGTCAGGGTTTTTGCCTTCAACAACACCAGATTCTTCCATTAGGAAACTATAATCAGGACGTGCTTTTTTAAGCTCTTCAAATATTGTTTCTTCCGAGCGCTTGTCTGCGGCTGATACGAAGTCACCAGGGCCTTTTTGAGACACCTGCAAGTTCTCAACTTCATTAAAATCCCGCAAAAGTGAGCGTGCAGCTTTTTCACTTGCTTTGATCATTACATTCATTATTGGCGTTTGAACGGCCATATTATTATCTCCTATTCACGATGATTAAATTTGGGTTTTTACTTAGTTCTTGTGGCGTTCAAGGTATGTACCGACACCATCTTCAAGGCGAACTACTACTGATGTTCCTACCTCAATATGTGGAGGAACCATAACTTTTTCACCATTTTCTAATACTGCTGGTTTATATGAAGTAGTAGCTGTCTGACCTTTTATAACAGGTTCGGCTTCAACTATATTTAGAATTATACGATCAGGCAGTTTAAACCCAAGAGGCTCTCCCTCATGCATTTCAACTTCTATTACCATACCTTCCTGAAGATATGATGCTTGTCCACCCATAGCCTCTGCGGTAACTGTGATTTGCTCAAATGTCTCGTTATTCATAAGGTTTATCTCGTCGCCATGCCCATATAGATATTGAAACGGAACTTGGTCTAGGCGGATACGCTCAACTGTTTCTTGTGTGCGGAAACGAACATTATCCTTGTTGCCTGTACGGATATCACGCATTTCTATTTGCGATACTGATGCGCCTTTACCAGGTTGCTGGATATTGTTTTTGACAACAACGCAAAGCTTTCCGTTATGTTCAATAACATTACCAGATCTTAATGTAATTGCATTTACCTTCATTTACAGTCTTTCCACTTTAGTATCTTTTATTAGAGCTTTACCTAAGCTTTCTAGTTTTTCTTTAAATTCTATATCATCAACTTGATCTAGAACCTCTGATAGATATTTTTTCTCCGCTGTCGTCAAGGGGGAAATGATTCTTTTTTTAGTTATGGGGGCTTCTGAAATGGTGCTAGCAATGAAACGTATGTCGGTAATCCACTTATCCCCGAATATTCGATTTATGCGCTCTAATATAACGCCTTTTTGATATGGGAGTATAGTTGCGTATGAGCTGCTAGTTGCAATATCAAGTGTCGCCGTAGCCTTCTGCCCTTGTTTTCCTTTGCGGTAGTTCAGCTTTACAGGTTGCGCTTTATCTGCAAATTCATCCCCCATAATTTCCTGCCACTGCTTAATAACCCGACCCAAAGCAATATATTTGCGGGAAAAGTTTTTACTGGCAATACGTGAGGTGGCTTCAGATAATGGACGCATTCATTCTTACTCTTGGTTTTTCCTATGTAAATCCACGGCACAATATAACTTAAATAAATTGCCCTGCCATGTTACACTGATGTAGTATTAACAAAATTTGCCGCTGGAGTCCTTATAATTGTCTAAGAAAAATATTTTATGGTCGTTATTTTTTCTACCTATAGTGGCGGTGGCTATTACTTACTCCGCTGTGCGCGTTGCAAATGCACAAACGCAATTTCTTGTTGGTGGCTATAAGGATATATATTTCAATCATGATGAGGGCGCTGGCGTCGAAAAAATTGGTACATCTGCTAATGGTGGGCTTGCATCCAAATATTTATATGAAACACCAACGGTAAGCGCTTTATCACATTTATATTGGGCTGTGGGCTTGTATAAAACCTCGGATATTGAGGCTGTTGATGAGTTTATGCGTATTAATGAGTGTGATATTTATAGAGAGTTTTCTGGGGATGAGATGGAGTGGACGTCTATTCGTGACGCTGCAAAGGATTTCATAAAAGAAAATAAAGAAGATTTTCCAACACGTTTCTCATTTGTATTAAACCTAAAGCTATCTGATTACGATAAGAAGAGGAAAGCGTTTAAGGTAAG
>DAOWDF010000232.1 GCA_030639165.1 Alphaproteobacteria bacterium | reverse complement strand
GCATCAAAATAGATAAGGACATTTCGGCAGAATATAACATCAAATTTCCCAAGGCCTGCCATGCCGTCTAGTAGGTTGAAGTATTTATACTGAACCATATCCTTAAGGTTTTTATTAACATCCCATTTATCACCTTCTTGAGTGAAATATTTCATTAAATGAGTTATAGGCAAGCCGCGCTGTACTTCAAATTGAGAGTAACTGCCTTCTTTTGCCTTATCCAGAATTTCATGAGAGATATCTGTAGCTACTATCTCGAACTTCCAGCCAGGCATTTTCGCCTCTTCTTCCTTGATTGTCATGGCTATGGAGTAGGGCTCTTGCCCACTAGCTGCCGCGGCACACCAGATCCTTAGCTTTTTATTAGGCCTGTTAGTTTTTGCATAGTATGGCAAGGTCACTTTTTTGAATATTTCAAATGGGTTTGAATCGCGGAAGAATGAGGTTTCATTAGTTGTCATGGCTTCAATAATATCCGTTACTAAATCTTTTGAAGGCATTCCTCGTAATGCAGTGGTCATACCTACTATATCCGCATAACCCCATTTCTTTGCTACTGGGTTAAGGCGTGAATCTAGCAAGTAGGATTTATCCTGGTTTATAACTAAACCAGAATTTTCTCTAAGTAGTACTTGGTAAATATCAAAATCAGCAATATTCATTTTATAGTCTTTCTTGTCTATAAATTATTATAGTGTTTCTCTTATGCTTGCCCCAATATTATCAAGCGGTAATACTTTAGAGCATATTCCATCATTTGCTACAGCGCCAGGCATGCCCCACACAACACTGGTTTGTTCATCCTGTGCAAATATTAGCCCACCAAGGTCAGATAACGCACGTGCGCCTAAAAGACCATCCTGCCCCATTCCTGTTAGGATGACACATAAAATTTCATTCTTATATATTTTTATAAGGGAGCGGAGCATTGGGTCTACTGATGGTTTGCAATAATTTTCATTTGCTCCATCATCAAGCTTTATTCTAAGTTTGCCGGCATCATTTTCAAATAGCATATGTTTGCCTCCAGGCGCTACATAGGCTTTACCATCTTCAACAATCATACCATCTTCACCCTCATGGGCGGTAATGCCAGTATTTTCGGTTATATGCTGTGCGAGTATTTTAGTAAACGTCGCTGGCATATGCTGTGTAATAACAATAGGTACATTTGGCTTTCCCAAGCTTTTTAAAACATTAAATAAAGCTTGCGGACCTCCGGTTGAGCTACCAATAGCTATTATTTTTGGCTTACCTTTATATGAATGAATATCATTTTTAAGTTTGTAGGATGTGCATTGAGGCGTTGTTAGTGATGTTTTAGATCCTGTTGTATTAACTTTTTGTGCTATTATAGGCCGTATTTTCTCTGCTGTTTTCTTTGACGAGATCCCGAGTGTTTTTACGAGGCTTAGTAAATTTCTATGAAAGTATGAGTCTTTGCCTGTATCTTGTGCGCTGCTTGGTTTTACAATGCAGTCAACAGCTCCCAGAGACATTGCTTTAATAGATGTGTTGGCTCCTTTTGCTGTTAAGCTTGAGCACATAATGATTTTAGTTTCTGGTGATGCTTTTAATATTCCTGGTATCGCTGTGAGGCCGTCCATGACAGGCATCTCAATATCCAAGATAATAACATTAGGTTTTTTTACCTGCGCTAAAGATATCGCTAGGGCGCCATTTACTGCAGTTCCTACGATTTCTATATCAACATCAGTCGTTAGGATTCTTGATATAGCACTTCTAATTACGCTAGAATCATCAACTAATATAACGGTAATTTTATTGTCTTGGCTCATGGTGTTAATTTACTTACTTAAGTTAGTACTGGTGCTGTATCTTAGGATTCGTTTTCTAGTAATCCAATATGAATGAATTTTGACTTTATAATTTCGCTATCAAATGGCTTCATTATGTACTCATTTGCGCCAGCTTGCATGGCGCGTTGTATATGAGACATGTCATTTTCAGTGGTACAAAAAACAACCTTTGGGTGCTGACCATTATCCATTCCCCTTAGTTTTTCAAGGAATTCAATACCGTTCATTATCGGCATATTCCAATCTAGAATAATAGCATCAGGCATTGATAATTGGCATTGATCATAGGCTTTTTGCCCATCCTCAGCTTCCAAGCATTCAAATCCTAGCTCGTGTGCAATGCGACTAGCCACTTTTCTTACAACGCGGCTATCATCAACTATTAAACAAGATTTCATTTATTTTCCTTTACCAGATTAATTGGTCATGATGATAATATTACAAAAAGATAAACAAATTGTAAATTATATGAACATTTATTTCCCTATAACATCAAGTAGTTTAGATACATCTACTATAACTAGAAGGTCATCTTGTAACTGATATATACCAGTTGATATATCCTTCCATGCAGAATCTAATGTGCCTGGGTTTTTTTCAAATACTTCATTCTTCAGGCTAATAACTTCTCCAACCCTATCTATTATAAGGCTGAATAGTTCATCTTCGTGCTCAACAACAACACTCATACTGGTATCACCTTCCTGCCTGTCTGGAAGATTCAACTTTTTTCTGACATCAATTGCTGTGACAATTCTACCTCTAAGGTTTAGTGATCCAGCAACTTCCGATGAAGCAAGAGGAATGCGCGTTACTTTCTGTTCACGCAATACATCTTGAACCTGAAGCACCTCTATGCCAAAGCGCTGCCCAGCTATCATTATTGTAAGGTAATCTTTAGAGATACTATCTAAAGCTGTTTCTTCTGCTATATCGTGCATTATTATACCTCTTGATAAATTTTGTTGGTTGAATTTAATGCTTGCGTCAATGTGCTAAGCAATGTGTCCTTATCGAATTTAGCCACATAATTAGTAAAGCCTACATCTTGTCCGCGTGCAATATCTTCTGGAGTTGCATGCGATGACAGGGCAATAACTGGAGTATTAGACCATTTGCTATCTGGCTGTTTAATATGCTGTGCAAATTCAAATCCATCTATGTCAGGCATTTCAATATCACTAATTATTATATCGAACATTACCCCATCTTCGCACATTTTAAGTGCATCAGCAGGTCTTTCCAGTGTTGTCACTTCATAACCTTCAACACCTAATATTGGCGTTAGCATATTGCGGAAAAATGGGCTGTCATCAACTATTAATACCTTCTTCTTCCCGTTATCCTGCTTCTCGTCCTTAGCTGAACCATATGGAGTATCATCATGATCTTTGAACCATGTCTGATTAACGCTCTCAAGGAAGTAAGTTATATCAACAATATCTGTTGCTTTGCCATTAAGAATTGCGCTTCCAACAAGCCCACCTTCTGAGGCGTTAAGTTTGATATCAACATGTTCCTCGATAATATCAATTATTTCATCAACTATAATGCCCATAGCCTGTTCTTTGTCAGAGAATACCAGCACAGGCTTATCGCCGCCATCTTCAATATTAACCGAAGAATCAAACGGCACTAATGGCATTAATGATCCACGATATTGTACGGTCATTTTTCCGCTAGAATATTCAATATCCTTTGTCTTGATATTTTCTAGTCTAGCAACAAGCGAAAGAGGGACTGCTTTAGGTGTTTGCCCCCCAACGTTAAATATCAATAGTGAGGTTTTCCTGTTAGTATCAGCACTGTGCAGTTCTTGCTTGTGCGCGTCATCTTTATCTTCTAACGCTGCGCTAGAGTTTTTAGTTGCATTTGCAATGCCATTAGGATCAAGGATCATAATAACGCTGCCGTCACCAAGTATTGTATTGCCCGAGAATAATGTTAATTCCTTAAGCATTTTGGCAACAGGCTTAACAACAATTTCTTCAGTATCAAATACACGATCAACTATAATGCCAAACTCGTAGCCTCCGACTTTTGTTATAACAAGAAACAGATTCTTACTATCATAGACTTCATTTTCAATATCGGCGGATGAACCATCACTATCTTCAGCAGATAAGTCACCTGTGGTGTCTGTGGATTTGTCAGGAGTACCCTTTACTTCATTAAATTCCTTCTCATCATTAAGCCCTAAAATAGTTCCAAGTGAGACAAGTGGCAATAAGCGATCGCGCAAACGAAATACAGGAGTTCCCTTGATATATTCTATTCGGTTATCACCATGATCAGAAACCATAACAAGTTCGCTTACAGATAACTGTGGAATTGCGAAGCGCTCACCAGCAGCCTCAACAATTAGTGCAGAAACAATAGCTAGAGTTAGAGGGATTTTAATAGTAAATGTCGATCCCTTACCTTGAATTGATTTTAAATCTATGGAGCCACCGATTTTTTCAATATTGGTTCTAACAACGTCCATGCCCACACCGCGACCAGATACCGCAGTAACTTTCTCGGCAGTAGAAAATCCAGCAGCAAATATAAATTGCTGGACTTGCTGTGATGACATGTCATCGATTTCTTCTTGGGTAGCCAGCCCATTGCTCAGTATTTTTTCTTTAATCTTATCTTCGGATAGCCCTTTGCCATCATCAGATATTTTTATGATGATATGACCGCCTTCATGATATGCTTCCAGTAAGATCTTACCTGTTTCCGGTTTTCCAGCGGCGACGCGCTGCTCAGGCATTTCAATGCCATGATCACCCGAGTTTCTAACCATATGTGTCAGCGGATCTTTTATTAGTTCTAAAACTTGACGGTCAAGTTCTGTGTCCTGCCCGCTCATAACCAGATCAATCTTTTTGTCCAGCTCCATACCAAGGTCACGGATAATCCTAGGGAGTTTTGACCATGCATTACCTACAGGTTGCATTCTGGTCTTCATAACACCTTCTTGTAGCTCAGATACAACATGATTTAGGCGTTGTAGAGGGGCGGTAAATTCAGTATCACCCTGTGAACGGACAATTTGTAGGAGCTGGTTTCTTGTTAGAACAAGCTCACTTACCATTGTCATTAATTCTTCAAGAACGTCAACACTAACCCTTAACACCTTGTTAGTAGCAACTTTTTTGGCCGTGCCCTTGTTGTCACTAGCTACGTCTTGTTTTACAGGTGGCGGAGCTGCAGCGGGGGCAGGGGCTTTATTGGTTTCTTTTTCCTGAGTATCAGCAGGGTTTACAATACCATCCATACCAGGAGCGGCGGCAAATGCTGCTTCTAACTCATCAATTGTTGCATCTCCAGGCGCGATTCCTCTTTCCTGAACAACAATATCGGCCTTTTCCTCTTTTGGAGCAGCTGCATCGGCTGGGCTGTCATTATCAGTGGCTTCACCTGATATTTCTTTGCCTTCATACGCCGCATCAAGTTTGGCTATTAACTCCTCATCACTGCCTTCAGGCTCGGAGCTTGTTTCCTCAATTACACCGACAATGTATTTAATCTTATCAATAGATTCGAAAATCAATGTAACGTAATAGGGGGTAACTTCCAATTCACCATCACGGAATTTTCCAAGAACATTCTCTCCGTGATGGGCTACTTTTTCTAGGCGCGGTAGTCCTAAAAAACCACAAGTCCCTTTTATTGTATGTATAAGACGAAAGATCTTGCCGAGCAGATCTATATCATTAGGATTCTTTTCGAGGTTAACAAGATCAAGGTCGAGCTCTTCGAGGCTCTCATTGGTTTCTGTTATAAACTCAATAATCAGGTCATCCATAATATAACTTTCTGTCTAAAGTGCGAGTCCACTATCTTAAATATGTCAGGTAATATTTAAGGTTTAATTAT
>DAOWDF010000311.1 GCA_030639165.1 Alphaproteobacteria bacterium | reverse complement strand
GCACTGAAGAAACTAGATATTACCTAAATGGTATTTATGTTCATGAAGCTGATAATGACGGCGTGAAAGTACTGCGTGCAGTATCTACAGATGGCCACCGCTTGGCACGTTTTGAAATGCCATTGCCTGAAGGAGCATCTGGTATGCCAGGGATTATTGTACCGCGCAAAGCAATCCTCGAAGTACGTAAGTTAATTGATGATGCCGCCGACCTTATAAAGATATCACTTTCAGATCATAAGATTCGCTTTTCTTTTGACCATGTTGTTTTAACTTCCAAGTTAATTGACGGCACTTTCCCTGATTACCAACGTGTTATTCCACAAGGAAATGATAAAATAGTAGATATCGACTCCAAGGTATTTACCCGCGCTATTGACCGCGTATCAACCATATCAGACGGTAAGTCACGCGCCCTTAAGATAACTCTGGATGGCAAGCAAATGACACTATCTGCAAGCTCTGCGGAATCTGGTAGTGCAACCGAGGAGCTGGAAGTTAGCGGTGACACTTCAATGGATATCGGCTTTAATGCAAAATACCTGCTTGATATAACATCACAAATAGAAGGTGATAGCTGTCGCTTAACTTTGGCAGATTCAGGAAGCCCAACGATTATTCAGGATAATGGTGATCCATCATCGCTTTATGTGTTAATGCCACTTAGGGTTTAGTGCTGTAATTATAGTGTATTGCGCATAATGGTTTTGCTTTTTATTTACGCTAGGCAGCCGAGACGAATAAAATTTTAGCGTAGCTGTTCCTACGTGAGTTTTATAAGATCGAAGGGTAACTACGCGTAAGTGAAAATGAAAATGAAAATCATTATAAATGGGCTTACTCAAAAAAATAAAACTCCATAACTTCAGGTGCTACGAAAAAGCAGAGATATCAGATATATCTGCTGGCCTGATCGTTTTATCAGGGGCTAATGGCGCTGGTAAAACCAATATATTGGAAGCCGTATCATTACTAACGCCAGGTAGGGGGCTGCGATCTTCCCGTGCAACTGAAGTTCAAAAGCATGATGCTAGTCAGCCTTGGGCTGTTTCAGGCACTATAATCAGCAATTACGGTGATGAGACTATTCTTGGCACCGGCCTCGACCCTAGCGGAGCGGAAAAACGTGTTATTCGTATAAATGGCTCTTCGGTTAAAAGTCAGGGGTCTTTGGGGCAACATCTATCATGCGTCTGGCTAACCCCACAAATGGATCGTTTATTTATGGGATCAAGCCGAGAGCGCAGAAAATTCCTTGATCGCTTGGTATTTGCTTTTGACTCTGGCCATTCGGGCAGAGTAACACGCTATAAGAACGCTCTTTCGCAACGTTCAAAGTTATTGCGTGATGGAAACGGTGATAACACGTGGCTTTCATCATTGGAGCAGCAAATGGCCGAAACTGCCATAGCTATTGCGGCTGCAAGACTTGATTTTGCCACAAGATTACAGGCTGCATGTAAAAATTCTGATAATGAATTTTTCCCGTTGGCGCGCTTAAAAGTTGAAGGCAGAATCGAAGAGTTGCTGGAAAGCGCACCAGCACTTGAGGTTGAGGATTTATTTAAACTTGATTTATCGCAAAGTCGCCCCCGTGATGCGATTACTGGCGGGGCTATGGTTGGTCCTCACAAATCTGACTTAGCAGTAATTTATGATGCTAAGAACATGCCCGCTGATCAATGCTCAACAGGGGAGCAAAAAGCGTTACTTATTGGCCTTATTTTAGCTCACTCCCGTTTAATAAAGGCAGAGCGTGGCAGTCCGCCTATATTGCTACTGGATGAGGTGGCCGCGCACTTGGATGAGGCACGACGCGCTGCTCTCTATGGTATCTTGCAGGATTTAGGGGCGCAAAGCTGGCTTACTGGCACCGACCGTAATTTATTTACTGCTATTGAAGGGAAGGCTCAGTTTTTTGAGGTTAAGGATTCATCTGTTCATGCACTAAATTCTTGAAGCAGCTTCAGCACCAAATCATTTTCCTCTTTAGTGCCTATAGAAATTCGTAGACAGTCCTCTGATCCCTGCTTGGATGAAAAATCACGGATTATTACGTTGTTTTCTACTAAATAATCACAAAAACTCTTGGCATTTTTCATTTCTATAAGCAAGAAATTCGCATCAGATGGATATACACATGTAATCTTAGCTGATTTATTTAGTTCTACTTCCATGCGATTGCGTTCAGCTAGTATTATGCTGATATTATCCTGCGCTATGTCCTTGATCTCAGGCGACAACACATGGAAGGCGGCTTCTATGCTCAATAATGGCAATGGGTATGCATCCATAACCTTGGATCGTACCAAGGAAATAAAATCCTCATCTCCGCAAAGTATGCAGCCCATGCGCATCCCTGCAAAGGAATAGCTCTTTGAAAATGTGCGCAATATAATCAAATTTGGTGTGCTATCTAGATCGGAGGTCATAGAACCTGCCTTTGCGAATTCAGCATAGGTTTCATCCAAGATGACGACCGCATGCCCATCTAATGCTTCACAAATATCTATTAATTGCTCGTGATCAAAGCTATTGCCAGTAGGGTTATTGGGGGAGCAGATATATACTATCTTGATATTATCATCTGCATTACTAGCTAGCTTAATTATATTTTCACTATCAAGAGCAAAGCTGCCATCTGCCTTTATTAACGGCACGTCGATAACGCCAGAAGGCATAGCGCGGGCATCAACTGCGTACATACCAAAGGTTGGGGTGCTTATTAGGATATTGTCTCTATGTGGCTCACAAAAAACTTTAGTGAGTATAACTAGCGCTTCATCCGCACCGCGAGTCATTACGATTTGCGAATTATCGACGCCATAATTTTGCGCATAGGCCTCTAATAATGCAGGCGGTTGGGGCTCTGGGTAACGATTAAGCCCCTCCAGCCCTGGTAAACTATAGGGATTTTCATTAGCATTAAGATATATCTTATCAGCGTCTTTGCCGCTTTCCATACCAGCGGAGCTATAACCGTCCATAGTTTTGAAATGCTCACGCACATGTTTAAATATTGCTTCTCTCATGGCTAGCAGTAAAGACAGAATATGACTGCAAAATCAAACCCAAAGTTAGATGTCAGCTAAAATCATTGCTGTCACGAGATTGTAATGTATCGTGGTAACTCTTGTCAGAGTACTTCATAACAATAGCGCCGAAGGTCTGTGCCAAACCAGCCATTGTTATAAATGTACCAGCTGCCATACCAAACTCTCTGAACAGCTCTATTGATAATGTTGTTTGCCATGCCCCTCTGTAAATCATGAGGTTGCTCGGCACATCCTTGTTAACGCTAGCCTTGGGGCTATTATCGTTACTTTGTAAATGACCATGATATGATCCATCATAATTTTTAGCCCGTAGAAAATATGCGGTAACAGCAGAGCCTGCGGTTATTATTCGTACTGGATTAAGTAATTTTAAGCCTTCGAGTAATTGCGGAATATTAGTTGTGCCAGATATAAAATTTGACAATGCCTGATTTTTTCTACTCTTTTAACGACGTTCTGGCATTGATAGATCTAAGTTGTCATTATCGCCAGAGCGCAAAAACCATATTTGCCCCAAATTACGGACACAATTTAAAGCTCCCGTAGACATAGTGCCCCATACCCTCACAAAGGATTCAGGCGCGCGCGATCTAGCATCATCTATAGCTAAATTTAGGGCATCAGATATATCCATCAAGGACGATGCATCATTAAAACTCTGACTTATATGACCTATGTATTCTATGGTTTCATTTATAGAGCCGCCTGATGATGCCACTGAAAACATAGACGCCAATACCATGGCTGCGCCTGCACCAGCCAAGGTGGAGTGCATCAATAAATCCTGCGTGGGCTTATCAAGTGAAATCACCTTTTGGAATAAAGGCGTTTGGCTTAAATATTCAGAGGGTATTTCAACCAATCTATTAGCACATAAAAGCATATGACTGGCACTTAAATAGCCCCCCTTTTCTTTTATAGGTAAGCTTAAGTTTTTCATATTGCTGGTAAATATATATTGTTATATTTCAAATGTCAAAGCAACAAACTATGTTAATAGGTAAGCCTGTTTTTCAGATCAATATATGACTAAAAATTTGGCTAAAAATTCGCTCTTTGTCCTGTCTTTAAGTAAATGGCTGTGCTATAAAAAAATGTTATTTAATGCATTGAAAAGATGAGATTATTTTATGAGTGATACAGTAGTACAGCAAGCCGATAATTCTGTGGGTGATAATGATGAATATGGCGCAGATTCGATCAAAGTTTTACGTGGATTGGACGCTGTTCGTAAACGCCCAGGTATGTATATCGGTGATACCGATGATGGCACCGGCTTGCATCACATGGTCTATGAGGTAGTTGATAATGCGATTGATGAATCTTTGGCAGGCTATTGCGATCGTATAGATATCTCCCTAAACGCTGACGGCTCGGTTAGTG
>DAOWDF010000272.1 GCA_030639165.1 Alphaproteobacteria bacterium | reverse complement strand
GGCTATGAAGAGGCCGCAGCGCAGGGTCTTATGGCTGGTGTTAATGCCGCTAAGCAAGCCCTCGCCCTTAACAGCCATGCTTCACGTGAAACAGCACCAACATTCACACTGGATCGCGCCGATGCCTATATTGGTGTGCTGATTGATGATCTAACCACTAGGGGGGCGCCCGAGCCTTATCGAATGTTTACCAGCCGTGCAGAATATCGTCTAAAATTACGCAGTGATAATGCCGATCAGCGACTTACTGATAAAGGAATAGATGCTGGTTGTGTTAGTAAAAGCCGCGCGGATATATGGGACGCAAAATCTAAAAAACTGGTTTTTGCCCGTGACCTAGTTAAAAAATTACAAGCCACTCCCAATGAATTGGAAGCCAAAGGTGTGCGCGTAAATAAAGATGGTCGGCGCCGTAATGTCTCTGGTTTATTATCATATCGCGATATTTCATGGGATGATTTGGCGAAAATCTGGCCTGAGCTTGAAGATATTACCCCTGACATCCGTGAGCAAATAGAGATAGATGCGCTTTATGCGGGCTATATGGATCGTCATGAGGCCGATATAAAGGCTTTCCGCAAGGATGAGAATTTAATTCTGCCCAAAGATTTGAACTATGCCGAAATTGGCAGCCTATCGAATGAAGTGCGCCAGAAATTAGAGCAAGTAATGCCAGCGACATTAGGCGAAGCCTCGCGCATTCCCGGAATTACTCCGGCTGCAGCGGTAGCATTATTGCGCTACGTTAAAAAGGGATAATGGATATGATTTATCAAAAGGAAGACTTCAGAAAGCTATTTGATATATCTAGTGATGTGTTCTCTAAGCTAGAAATATACCATGCTTTGCTGCTGAAATGGCAAAAGGCAATTAATCTGGTTAGTCCTAATAGTATTCCTCAAGCTTGGCATCGCCACTTTATAGATTCCAGTCAATTGGTTGAATTAATCCCTGAGACGGCAAAAATATATGCTGATTTAGGCTGCGGCGCAGGCTTCCCGGGGTTGGTTTTGGCAATAATGCGCCCTGAGCTAGAAGTTCATCTGGTTGAGTCCGATGAGCGTAAATGCCAGTTCATGCGGACAGTTGCCAGAGAAACTGGTGCAAATGTTCAAATTCACACTAAACGCATTGAGAATGTAAGCGATGATTTTTGCCCTGATTTTGTAACTGCACGGGCGTTATCATCACTAGAAAATCTATTTGAATATTGCTTGCCGTGGGCGCAGAAAAATAAAAATCTAGAGCTGTGCTTTCTAAAAGGCGCACGTGCGGAAGAAGAATTAGAAATTGCGAAGAAAAAATATTCTTTCGATTATACATCCACACAAAGTATAACTGACAGTGGCGCACAAATTTTATCTATACAGAATCTTACATCTATGTAATTATTTAAATCATACAATATATAGCGCGACATAAGAGGGGCATGATCATGAATGATGTTTTAAAAAATCCAGAAGAAGAAACTGAAGGTCTAGGATTAGGTCTAGGTTTAAACGCGCTATTTGATGAGGTCGAGGATCATATCTCTCCCGAGAATGAAAAAATTATAGAGAATATTAATAGCGCTCTGTCAGATGAAAATTTCCATTCAACTTCTGATGAAATAGATGATACGCCTAAAGCTACCCAGCTAAGCGCCCCTAATGATAATGTTGTTAGTGATACGCGCAAGCGCACAAGCGTACCGATTGAAAATTTATACCCTTCTCGTTTCCAGCCGCGCCGTATTTTTGAGCAAGAGGCCATTGATGAACTATCTAGCTCAATCAAGCAGTATGGTGTGTTACAACCTTTATTAGTGCGCGAAGACCCTGATAATGCAGGGCATTTTGAGATAATAGCTGGTGAGCGTCGTTGGCGCGCATCACAGGAAGCCCAACTTCATGAGCTGCCTGTCATTGTGCTAGAGCTAAATGAG
This sequence comes from Alphaproteobacteria bacterium, assembly GCA_030639165.1. Taxonomy (GTDB): domain Bacteria; phylum Pseudomonadota; class Alphaproteobacteria; order Micavibrionales; family Micavibrionaceae; genus UBA1672. Next base: position 3,041 of record DAOWDF010000272.1, on the reverse strand, counting down.
CTTGATGCATATAAGATTGCCCTGATCGAAAATTTACAACGTGAAGATCTTGATCCGATTGATGAGGCTAATGGCTATCGTCATTTGCTGGAAGAGTTTGGACAAACCCAAGATGAGCTTGCAAAAGCAGTTGGTAAAAGTCGCCCGCATATCACAAATATGGTGCGTTTGCTTAACCTTCCCGACACTGTGCAGGCGCATTTAAGCGCAGGTGATCTTAGTATGGGGCATGCGCGTGCTCTTATAACAGCAAAGGATCCTGAGAGTCTTGCTAAGCAGGTTATTGCCAAAGGTTTAAGTGTTCGCCAGACCGAAAAATTTGCAGCAGAGAAAAAGGGTGTGGAGCAAAAGAAGCGCCCTAAAGCCACGTCCAGCGTTCCTGCTCCATCAGAAAAAGATGCGGATACGGTTGCACTTGAAACTGATATGAGCAATGCACTTGGTATGCGCGTTAGCATCGACAGCGTAGATGGCAAAAGCGGTAAGCTAGCAATTGAGTTTAAATCACTAGATCAGCTAGATGAACTTCTCCATCGCCTAGCTCATTTCCCGGGTAGTAGGTTAAACGGTTAAGCTGCTAGCTCTGGCTCTGAAGTATAATAATCTCCAGTTAGGCCATCGTTTAGGCACACTATTTTGCTTGCAAATGCTGCAGTTTCCGAGCTGAATGGAAAACGTGTCTTTCTCAATGCTTCCTTATAATCCGGGTGCTCTGGATCATTTGGCACATGCATAACTTTAGCAAAAGCATCACATTGTTTTCCCGGCACAAGCCAGTCATCTATATTTACAGGCATTTTGTATTCTCCTTTATTATCTATTATGTTGAAATTATCAGACTGCTTCTAAAGTTAAATATTCTTAAGCATAGCAAGATATTTCTGAAAATAGAGAATTTGGCTCTGCGTGCGGTATATATCTTGGCTCTGATAAATTTAGTGGGTTATCTTTATCTAGATGATCCATAAGAGGCTCAAAATGTTCATAGTTTGTAGTTTTAAACACAATATTAATCCAGTTGGAAAAAATATTATCTGATACCGAGTGACCTCTATCTATTACAAAATTATCTATTATGTGCTTTTCCATACCTTTGGGCATGCTTACCTTTTCATTATTATTAATTTTGTTGTCGTACACTCCATCTTTAATATCACTAATAAATTTATCTAATAATTTTGTACCTTGTTCCATCAGATAGTTATGAGGTAAAGGCGGGTATTTAAATTCAATATGGGATATCTCTTTTTTTCTATTAGAAATAACATCCCTAACATATTCTTTTAATAAGCTCACATCATCATATTCTGGGTGACCTTGAAGCAATATTGCACGCAAGCCGTCTGGGCTTGTTGCAAGAAGGGTTCCGGCTTCATTACTATGTGCCAATATCTTCATGTCATGTTTCTGATATTGCTGCCATGTGATTTCATTCCAGCGCGAATGAGCCATGTTAAAAACTTTGCTAAGTCGATCGGTTATAGGGTGAAAAATATTACTTACTTGATGCTCATAATTGCCATGAACTTTTTTTCGGACATTATTTTCCTCTACAGGCGATCTTTTTTCATCATGAACAACTTGCATATAAATATGGCTAGCCAAGCAAGAATACAGGGTTGACGTTACATTTTCATTTGTCCATTTTATAAAGTCAGATAAAGGCTCATAGAATGTCTCTTCACTTAAATCAGCATTAATGGCATTTGCACCTGATACGATTACACAGTCCAGACCAAGCTCTTTTGCCTCTTCGATCGTATAGTAGTTTTCATCTACATAGTCCTGCATTTCACCATAATCAACACCATCAAGCTTTATATAGAAAGCTTCAACCTTGGTGAATTTAGAGCCATTATGAACAGGAATACCAAATTGTTTTTCTGTAACTTTTATAGCATCTTGCGGCATTATATTTAGTACGCCCATTCTTAGAGGACGTATTTTATGCTCTTTTGCCTCTTCAGGGCCTAAGATATCACGATCTTTAGATTTTAAGTATGACAGAATGTCTGGTTTATTTATTACAAGCATGCGCAATCTCATTTATCAGTTAAAATAAACTGGAAGAACGAACATGCCTTTAAGGGGTGTTGCGCACTCTGCCAGTGTCCAAAATTCGGATACCACAAGCAGAGACTTAAGAGTTTACGCTGTAGCGCTTTAGCATTGGTAACGCGGTGCAAGCTGATCCTTCAAATCCCACGACTATAAATATTATAGTAAATAACTAATACATATATTATGTATTTAATGTCAATAAAAAAGTATCTTATTTGCTATTTATTTCGGCTGGTTTTTTCATCATGACCAGAAATTCCAAAACGCTGTTTCAATATGCCAAAAATATCATCTGGTGGCACGTCATGGTGTGATAGCATAACCATTATATGGAAGATCAAATCCGCACCTTCAGAGCGAATATTTTTCTTTGCGCCCTCATCATTATAATTCTTATCCAGAGCATAAGCTTCATCAATAAATTCCTGAGCTTCCTCTAATATCTTCTCAGCAATCTTCGGAGATCCACCCTCATACAAACTAGCCACATAAGATTTCTCTCCGCCAGCATTTTTACGGCTCTGTAATATTTGATATAGCTGATCTAATATATGTTCACTCATCGCACTGCTATCCCTGCTGTTGACATCGCTTGTTTAGCCTCAGCAATGCTATATTCGCCGAAATGAAAAATTGAGGCCGCGAGCACTGCGCTGGCGTGGCCTTGTGTAACTCCTTCAACTAAATGTTGAAGATTACCAACCCCGCCACTAGCGATCACTGGCACGCTAACCGCATCGCTAACCGCGCGGGTTAGCTCTAGGTTAAATCCAATCTTAGTGCCGTCGCGATCCATAGATGTGAGCAGCAGCTCTCCTGCACCATATTCCGCCATGCGCACAGCCCATTCTACCGCGTCAATGCCAGTGCCGCGCCGCCCGCCATGGGTGAATATCTCCCACCCCTTCGAGCCATCTTCCTTGGCCTTGGCATCAATCGCCACCACTATGCACTGTGATCCGCATTTATTGGCAGCCTTC
>DAOWDF010000075.1 GCA_030639165.1 Alphaproteobacteria bacterium | reverse complement strand
TTGAGCTATTCTTGAAGGAATGCGAATGGAGATTTAACAACAGTGACCCAACAGACCAGTTAGCACAACTAAGACAATGGGTTAAACAATATATGGGTTAGTTAACTGGTACAGCCCCTTTATGAATAATACTGCGCTTAACATTATCTGATATTGCGTTGGTATAAGCATTCGCCATGACAACTGACATTTGATAAAAAGATATTTGCTGGCTATTGGAATCACCATCAAGCTTGCCAATATCAAGAAAATGTAACACCATTTTATTTTGCTTGCGTAGCTTATCCAGTATAGGAAGCTCAGTAAAACTACGTTGTAGCCTATCGACCTTATCACACACCAAGGCTATTTGCTCTTGCTGGCTTTCAACAAATTCAATCATTTTATAAAATTCAGGGCGTTCACCACGGGTTGAGCTTTCTACAACCTCAAATTCTTTGATAATATCAAGATCATTGCGCTTGCAATATTCCCTTAATTTAGCAATCTGAGCATCAATAGAATGCCCGTCTTGCTCTTGTTCTAATGTTGATACTCTTGAAAAGATTACAGCCTTCATGGTTCACCACCTCATTTTACATTTTTAATATTACAAGTTTACTCTAATTCAAATTCTTTCAAAAGCCTTGATTGCTTTGCAAGATAATTACCGCCATAGCTTGCAACCAATGTTGCCATATTGCCCTTATGACCATCATTTTCAGCTAACGCCATTAATCGCTCTGCGCTATCCACACCCTTCATCATTTTTCTTGCTATGCTATGCCTAAAAGAATGAGGTTTTAAATATGGCAAATTATTATTTACAAAAGCCTCCTCAATTATTTCTCTAATCGTAGTTTGAGATTTTATACATTCCTTTGTAAGCACCATTATAGACTTACCATCTTGAGTAAAACTTGATTTTATCTTAGGAAAGAAATAATCATTTTTTGTATAGCCTTTTGATATTAGGTAATCCCGCCATTTCAAAACATTATCAATAATATCATCAACATGCCCAATAAAAAATGACGTAATATATTTTGAATATTTAGTGGTTTGCAATCGAGGGTCTTGCATAAAAGCCCATGCATCTAAATCTTTGAAATACTTAATCCTGTCAATCCTTCCCTCTTGCAATGAGCTTATTCTAGGGGTTGTTAATAAGCAAAGGCTTAGCAATGCTTTATTCCTCATTTCAATTTCATTGCCCTCTGGCATTTTTCTTATGGTTGAAATAATATCCGCTATCTCATGGCTTTCTTGATAGCCCGTAGCTTTGGCTTTATTCTTATCATTCCTTGTTACATTTAAAAAATCTATGTGGTTTTCTTTGATTTTGGCATAGGCTTTCTCGTTCTTATGCAGCCATTCAAAAAACTGCCTAACAAATGATATGTAATTAAAATAATAAGATTTAGATATATGCCCACCAGTTTTTTTATTCCTCTTATCATTTAGATGATTTTTAAAATCAATAGCCCAATCTGAGTTATATTTTATAAAATCCTTAAAGCCCGTTGCTATCTCAAATTCATGTAGCGCAGCAACATATTTCATAATGGTTTTAGGGTCTTTACCATCTTTACAATGCTCAAGCTGCTCAAAGAACTTGTACTTAACTATCTCATTGGCCTTGTTATATCTGGTATCTATATTCTTCATAATAAATCAAAAATGCTCGTTTGTTTGTTGTAGGGGGAAATCTTGCTTGCTGTGCTTTTATTTGTGGCATCTACTGACTCACTTGCGGCATGTTTTGGCTCTATTTCTATGTGAGTCTTGCTAGTGCCACATGAAGAACCGTATAAACCACAACCTCCTACCATAACTAGTATCACCTAATATTAATGATCAGTGCATATTATACCACTTACAATTTCTAGTTTTAATAGCAGAACAATAAACTTTTCAGTGTGCTTGTTTTATATACAGGCCTCCAATGATCCGCACTCTTAATACACATTAAGCAAGACCTAGGGGGCTACATCTTTTATTAGCCCCTAAACCAGTATAAGAGAAAATATTCACCCACCACCTCTCCAGTAGCTAAATCTCTGCAATATATATATATGATTCTAAACAGCACATTAATAACCAATTAATCTGGATATGATGAATTAATAACTAACTGTAAAACACACACTAAAATAACTAAGTCATAGTTAGCTTTAGTTTGGGTGTATGCACATAAGTGTAGGGAAAAAGATCGATTGGTGGGTGATGACGGGATCGAACCGCCGACCCTCTCGGTGTAAACGAGATGCTCTCCCAGCTGAGCTAATCACCCTTACCAATCGACCAGCTATTACTAGTTAGTCCTGAGATAAAAAGCAAGGGTAGATTTAATAAATATTCAAAAAAAATCGCCCTAACAAAATATGAAAGGACGAGATTAATATTTATAACGCTAAAATGCGTATAATGATTACTTTTTCTTGCCGTTTACAGCTTCTTTAAGCTCTTTACCAGCTTTGAATTTAGGCTGCTTAGAAGCAGGTATTTGAATCGGCTCACCAGTACGTGGGTTACGGCCAGTTGTCGCTGCGCGGTCAGATACTGAGAATGTACCAAAACCAACAAGGCGAACATCTTCGCCACCCTTCAGGCTACCTTTGATTGCTTCAATTACTGCATCAACAGCAGAAGCCGCTTTTT
>DAOWDF010000233.1 GCA_030639165.1 Alphaproteobacteria bacterium | reverse complement strand
GATTTAAGCGATGATCAGCCTGCTGATTTACCGTAATTTTTTGTTATGCATGATGTTGATATATTGGATGATGAGATTGCAAATACGCCATATATATCCAAAAATGATGGTCAGGATGATCCGCTAGCCTTATTTATTGCTCCTAGGGTTGATCTTAGCTTGCAGCGCTTAAAGCATTATTGTGGCACTAAATCAGAGCATTTTCAAAATTATGTGCTGTTCACGAATTATCAGTTCTATATCGATGAGTTTGTAACGCTATGTAAGGACATGATGACTCGAACGGATGACCCTGATTTGAAAAAGCAACGCATGGAATATACTTCGTTTGTTCAGCCTGGCGATAAGGTTATATTAAACCAGAATATTGATAATCATGATGAAGATGAGGATGCAGGACTTAGTCTTGCGCGTTTGCCGCAAATGCCTGCTTATCATTTGAAAAGGGCAGATGGCTCTGGAATTACTATGGTTAATATCGGCGTTGGGCCGTCTAATGCCAAGACTATTACTGATCACGTCGCTGTGCTGCGCCCGCATGCTTGGCTTATGCTTGGACATTGCGCAGGGCTTAGAAGCTCGCAAAGGCTGGGGGATTATGTGCTGGCGCATGGATATTTGCGTGAAGACCAGATTTTGGATGAGTTTTTACCGACAAGCATTCCAATTCCAGCGCTGGCAGAGATACAGCAAGCCTTGGAGAAGGCTGTGGCGCAAGTTACAGGCAATGAGGGCTATGATCTGAAAAAGGTTATGCGAACGGGAACTGTTGCGACTACGGATGATCGTAACTGGGAGCTGAAATCATACCTTACGCAGAATAAGCGCTTGAGCCAGAGTAGGGCGATTGCACTCGATATGGAATCGGGGACGATTGCCGCGAATGGATTTAGGTTTCGCGTGCCTTATGGGACGTTGCTCTGTGTTTCAGATAAGCCGCTGCACGGGCAGCTTAAATTGCCAGGGATGGCGGATAGTTTCTATCGTGAGCGGGTGGAGCAGCATTTGAAGGTTGGCTTGCTTACGATGACATTGCTTCGTGATCTCTCGCCAGAGAAACTCCATAGTCGTAAACTTCGCTCTTTTGATGAGCCAGCATTTCAGTAGTTTTCATATATAATATTGACATAAATTGATGCTATATGTATGTTTGCAATCCTAAACATAATAAAGGATTGCGGTATGACTGAGAGCAGAGCTATTAGCAGTGCAGATATAGATAATCTGGCACAACAATTTAATGATAAAGTTTTAGGGGTTATTGAAAGATTTCATCGCATGGATGCTGGTGCGCAGATTAGTTTTCTGAAGCAGCTTCAAAACTCTGAGAGCTTGATATATGTATCGACTAATAAATTGACGGAACTTATTACTTCAACCGTTGATTTTAATGATAGCCGTGATGTTGTGAACGCAGCGCTTGGTCTGGCGTATATTTTAGCAGAAGAAAAGTTGCTACCTTCCTCTAGTGATTACTTTGTACGACAGATGGCTGTTGATGGTATTCGTAAAAATACTGCTAAACCTATGGAGCAAGTTAAGGCAGCTAAATTTGCAATTAACGCACTTCAAAATGGAGTATTAAATCAAACTTCTACTGTTTTTGAGATTATTCATAAGGCACGATATCAAAATAATCATGAAGTTGTTCGTTTAGAGGGCGCAGAATTACTGCTGGCAGGTACGAGGCATGGTTTGTTTGCCGGTGAATCTAACGTTAATGCTGTAGGTCATCTTGATTTTGTTGTAAATGACCCTGACCTTCTTGTTAGAGCTAAGGGCGGAGAAATTCTTCAGGAATTGATGGATGATGGTATTTTATCCGATGAAAAGGTAGAGAATTTTCTTGATAAGTTATCAGGTAGCCAATATGTGGATACTGTAGTAATGCGTGATGAGTGGGAGCAAGATAAGGAAAATAAAGTTCAGCAAATGGGTGGTGATTTGGAAGCCTTGGAGGCATTCTAGTCGTCTTGCTCAATAAGTTGACGGTTTTGTCTATCTAATATAAATTAATTCCATGTTTATAAGTATCTTCGATATTTTTAAAATCGGTATAGGGCCGTCAAGCTCTC
>DAOWDF010000237.1 GCA_030639165.1 Alphaproteobacteria bacterium | reverse complement strand
TTACAACCGCACCTTTTTCACTGCGGGTTATGGCGGCGATTTCTACATGCTTACTAATCGCGCTGATCGCGTCATCAAAATCTTCTTGCATGAATAGGGATTTGATTTCGTCTTCATTTGCAAACAGGATATCAACATGATTTTCTACAAGCTGTAGGAAGTCGTGGCGGTGACGGTCAACGCAGAATGGGTCTGATAATGTAAGTGCGATTTTGTGACCTGCTTCATGTGCATGTTCGGCTGCGGTGATGAAGGCTTCTTTTGCTTGAGGACGATCGAATAGGTAGCCTTCAAGATAGGTTATTTTTGATGAAGCTATGATATCCTTATCAATATCGATAGGGCTTAGTTCTACTGATGCACCAAGGAATGTATTCATTGTACGATGTGCATCAGGGGTAACTAAAACCATGCATCGTCCAGTTGATGCGCCGAGTACTAGTGGTTGTGTCTTACATACAACGCCAATAGACCGTATGTCATTTTGGTAAGTCTTACCTAAATCATCATCTGCAACTTTGCCGATAAATGCGCCTTTGCCACCAAATGAGGCAAAGCCTGCCATAGTGTTCGCCGCAGATCCACCAGAAGTTTCAAGCGATTCTTGCATTTGGGTATAAAGGTCAACTGCTCTTACTTCATCGACGAGTGTCATTGCACCTTTTTCCATGCCGTGTTGTGATTTTTGTTCAGCTAGAAATTCATCGGAGACTTGAGAAATTACATCTACTAACGCATTGCCGACGGCTACTACGCCGTATTTTGTATCAGACATTTACTTATACCTATTATTTAGTTATCAATGCTAGACACTCTATATTAAAGAGATTGAAAAGACCAAGCCTTATGAATAAAAAAGACACAGATATTAAGAACATAATAGTAACGTCCTCACTTCATTTAGCGGTAGAGCAGGGGTGGGAGTATACAACCTTGCGTGATGTTGCCGAGCATTCAGGTTTGTCTGCTTCCGAGCTGTATGCAGCCATAGATGACAAGAACGATATTTTGGTTATATTGGGGCGGATTATTGACCAAAAAATCATGGCTGATATTGATGTCTCTTCTGAGGATGATACGAGGTCACGCGAGAGGTTGTTCGATATAATGATGGATCGTTTTGAGGCTCTAAACGAATATCGCGATGGAATTTGCGCTATATTAGAGTCCTTTAAGTATGATCCAAAGCAAATGGTTATTTCTGCGCCTTATTTATGTAAGTCTATGAGCTGGATGCTTGAGGTGTCAGGCGTTGAAACGGCAGGCATTAAGGGGGCACTTAAGGTTGCTGGGCTTACAGGTGTTTATATCAAGGTGCTTAAGGTTTGGATTAAAGATGAGAGCCCTGATTTATCCAAAACCATGTCAGCACTTGATAAATCTTTGGGGCATGCAGAAAATATGGCTAATACTTTAGGGCTTTAGCATATTGTCTTTTATATCATCTAGGTAGGGTATCTCTTCTTTTGAAGCGCTAATAGTGGCCGCAGAGTTTGCATGTTCTACTGCTCTGGTTAGGGTTAGGCCTGCTTGAATGCAGGCTGCTAAACTTCCGCAAAAAGAATCGAGGGCTATGTTTTCGTGATTAGTTTTGAGTATTTTTGTTTTAATGTCGGAGGGTGTGGTTATCCCTTCTTTGGTGACGGCGATGTCGAGATACTCAAATAGTTCAGATGTTATGTTGTTATTGCTGGTTATAGATATAAAGGTTATAGCGCCTTTGTCTTTTGCACGTTTAAGTGCGCTCAGGTTGATAGAGGCGGGGATATTGCTGTGCAGCATCAAAATAGTGCGCTCATTTAATACGTTATCGGATATTTGATCGGCCGATATATGCTCATTCGCGCCTGTCATTAATATTGAAGCCGTCTTGCCGTTATTATCGGTAATTGAGTTTATAATTCCTGTAGGGGCATCATGTTTTGCTATGCCAGATGTTTGAATGCCTTCGCGCCTCAACGTCTCAATTATGGTCTTGCCGAAAAGGTCATTGCCAATAATTCCTATAGCAGATGTTTTTGCTCCGCTGCGCGCGGCTGCAATAACTTGATTAATGGCAGATCCTCCTGCGCGGATATTACTTTCTTTCGCAGTTATTTCGCATGGGAACGCTAGCGTATTTGCTAAATTTGTTTGTAATTTAATACATAAGTAACCAAAATTGACTAGCATCATTTCTCTCTTTGTAAAAACACTGTAATATTTTAGATATATGATATAGGTTCATTATCATAGCAAAATAAAAACGGATGCAACTATGGCTATAGATTATAACAAGCATTATCAAACTTGTGTTGAGGCAGTGAAGTCAGAAGGCCGTTATCGGGTTTTTGCTAATCTTGAGCGCAAGGCCGGTGACTTTCCGCGTGCTATTTATCGCCCCAAGGATGGTGAAGCGAGAGACGTGACTATCTGGTGCAATAATGATTATCTTGGCATGGGGCAACATCCTAAAATTATAGCAGCGGCGCGCGAGGCTTTGGAAAATTCAGGTGCAGGCGCGGGTGGAACTCGTAATATATCCGGAACAACGCGCTATGTAGTTGAATTAGAGGAATCCGTAGCCGATCTTCATGAGAAGGAGGCAGGGCTTGTAATGTCTTCTGGCTATGTTGCTAATGAAGGAGCGCTCGGAACCTTGGGCAAGTTATTACCTGACTGTGCGGTTTTCTCGGATGAGCTAAACCATGCTTCTATGATCCACGGGATTAAGGATAGTAAGTGCGAGAAATTTATTTATCGCCATAATGATTTGGAGCATCTGGAAAGCTTGCTTAAGTCAGTTGATATTAAAAGACCGAAGATAATTGCATTTGAGTCTGTTTATTCAATGGACGGTGATATCTCGCCGATCAAAGAGGTAGCGGATTTGGCGGAGAAATATAACGCTCTTACATATCTGGATGAGGTACACGCGGTTGGAGTATATGGCTCACGCGGTGGCGGCGTTGCTCAGGAGCGCGGCATTATGGATCGCATTGATGTTATTGAAGGTACGTTTGGCAAGGGTTATGGTGCTATGGGCGGTTATATTGCTGCTAAGGCTTCTATTGTTGATGCTGTGCGCTCATATTCATCAAGCTTTATCTTTACGACAGCGCTTCCGCCTGTTGTTTCTGCGGCGGCTAGAGCCGCGGTTGAGCATTTGAAAGTATCGGGAATTGAGCGTGAGGCAGTTCGCAGAAATGTAACTTTGTTGAAGGGTATGCTTGATGATGCTGGCTTGCCATATATGAAGGGCGATAGCCATATTGTACCATTGATCGTTGGTGAACCTACATGCTGTAAAGATTTATGCGATATTCTTATGAACGAGTATAATATATATGTGCAGCCAATTAATTATCCTACAGTTCCTAAGGGAACAGAGCGCTTGCGCTTGACTGCTACGGCGGCGCATTCTATTGATGACGTTAAGTTTTTGGCAGAAACTTTGCAGGATTTATGGTTTAATCATCATGCGCTAAGTGCTGTTGCTTAATATAGTCTTTTGAATTTACCTTATTACATCGTTACTGCGTCGCTTACGTATTAATTATACGCTGCGCTCCTAGTGCCTTGTACTAAAATAAATTCATGCGACTATATAATGCTAAGCTAAGAGATTTACATTAGCGCCGCGTGATCCATGCGCTGGAGCTGAGCGTGTTGCATCTTCAAGGATTTCGGCGATAGCTTCGCCTTGCTCGGCATTTTGCTTAATAACCGATAAAGTCATATTTTGTTGCGCTAGGGCTGCGTCTGCTGCTATTCCTGCTGGTATAGTGTTATTCATTTTCACCTACACGTCGTTATCTTTCGGTCTCGTAAAATTCAAGTATTAATATACGCTAAAAT
>DAOWDF010000220.1 GCA_030639165.1 Alphaproteobacteria bacterium | reverse complement strand
TACCAGATGGGATCATAGGAAAGCAGTTTTCTTCTTGCTCAATGCAAACATCCACAATAGTTATACGGTCGGTATTAAGCATTTCCTCAATAACTCCGTCTAGCTCATCAACTGTGGTCGCGCGCAATCCAACCCCGCCATAGGCTTCGGCCAATTTAACAAAGTCAGGCATTGCTTCGGAATAAGTTTCTGAGTAACGCTCTCCATGCAATAATTCTTGCCACTGTCTAACCATACCCATCCAGTGATTATTTAGGATGAAAATCTTTACTGGCAGGCGGTATTGAATGGCTGTTGCTATCTCTTGAATATTCATTTGAATAGAGGCATCGCCAGCGACATCAATTACTAGAGCATCAGGGTGCGCCATTTGTACGCCTATAGCCGCAGGCATGCCGTAGCCCATAGTTCCTAAACCGCCAGAAGTCATGAATCTGTTTGGCTCTTCGAACTTCAGGAATTGCGCCGCCCACATTTGATGCTGACCAACCTCGGTGGTGATATAAGTATCACGTGCATCTTTTTGGGTTAGTGCCTGCAAGCGTTCCAGTGCATATTGTGGCTTGATCGTTGATTTGTCATCTTCATATGCAAGGCAGTCTTTAGCGCGCCATTTATTTATTTGATCCCACCATTTTTTCATAGCTGTTTGATCTGCTTTAAAGCCTTTTTTACGCCAGAGACTAAGCATTGCTTTGATAGTTTCCTTGGCATCGGCAACTATTGGAAGATCAATAGTTATATTTTTATTGATTGAGCTTACATCAATATCTACGTGGATTTTCTTTGAATTAGGCGAGAACTTGCTGATTAAGCCAGTAACGCGGTCATCAAATCTTGCGCCTATGCAGATCATAACATCGCAATCATGCATAGCCCAGTTTGCCTCGAAAGTACCGTGCATTCCTAGCATTCCTAGCCATTGCTTATCGCTAGCGGGGTAGGCTCCTAGCCCCATTAATGTAGAAGTTATTGGGAACCCTGTTTCTTGTACTAATTCTCGTAGTAATTCGCTGGCTTCGTCACCAGCATTAATAATTCCACCACCAGTGTAAAATACAGGGCGCTTGGCGCTAGCCATCATTTCAACGGCTTGCTCGATCGCATTCATATCAGGCATTGTTTCAGGGTGATAATGAGAGTTGTTTTCGGTCTCTTCCTTACCTACATAGTCGCCATTAGCGAACTGTATGTCTTTGGGTATGTCTATAACTACTGGCCCTGGCCTTCCAGAACGGGCGATATGGAAGGCTTCATGGATAGTTGCTGCCAACTTATTCTGATCTTTAACTAGAAAGTTATGCTTGGTACATGGGCGCGTAATGCCAACAGTATCGGCTTCTTGAAATGCATCTGTGCCAATTAAGAATGTTGGAACTTGCCCGCATATACAAACAAGGGGAATAGAATCAAGCAGGGCATCGGTAAGGCCAGTAACTGCATTTGTTGCCCCTGGGCCAGAAGTTACAAGCGCACAACCAACTTTACCAGTTGAACGGGCGTAGCCTTCAGCCGCGTGCAGAGCTGCCTGCTCATGGCGTACAAGTACATGCTTAATATTTTGCTGTTGGAATAGAGCGTCATAAATCGGTAGAACTGCGCCGCCTGGATAACCAAAAATAGTATCAACGCCTTGCTCAATCAGTGCTTGGATTAGCATTTCTGCGCCGCTCATTTCTTTTTTGTTTATTTCTGCGATTTTTTTATCCAGTTTTTGTTTTATATTCATGGTTCCCAGTCTTTCAAATATTATATGTGGTAATCTAACTTAATTTATTCGCATTGTTTAGTGTTTTAATCATAAAAAAACGCCCCATTTTGAAGTGGAGCGTCATGCGTATTAACTTATATAAACAAGCCTAAGCGCATCGCTCCCTTTTAAGGACGACGACGAGGTTAAGTACAAGATTTAAATTATTAGTATAAGTCATGATCTACATTTATATTAGCTTTAGGGTTTTTGCAAGTTTTTTGTATAGGCTTGACAATTTGAATTTGACGTAATAACTTGCGCTAAATATCAAGGTAATGACATGTATATAAAAGGTAAGCTTCTTACTGCGGAGTTCAAAGGATGGGTTCATCCTCCTAGGGACGATAATCCCAAAATTACTGACATAGGTAAAGATAACCTTAGGGCGCATTTTCAAATTGCATCTTGGAGCTCTATGAAGGGGAAAGTTCTTATTGGTGATGTTTATCACAGTGTAGAGGATTTATTAGACCAAGAGGAATGCTTGACCTGTGATAAGGATCAACAGCAATTTTCAGATGAACTATTGCAAGTTATATATGCGCTAAAATCATATAAAGGTGATAAGGATATCACGCCATTTGAGCATTCTAAGCATGAAGATAATCACGGTTTTCATATGCGTTAG
>DAOWDF010000200.1 GCA_030639165.1 Alphaproteobacteria bacterium | reverse complement strand
TTTATGGTTAGTTACTAGTTATGATGCTTTGTGAAATTGACCCTCATTATCTTGATAAAATAATGTGTCTCCATTTGCCATGTTATCCCAATTCTTACCTAAATCACATGCGCTCATAAACTTCATGCGCTCTCTGGTCAACGGTTCAACAATTCTCCCTTCTTTTGAAGCGATAACAATATCACGCAGACTATTTGTTACTACATTGTTGTTTATTATAGCTCCAACTATTTCAATCATAATCTCTCTCTTGTTATGGTTAATTGCTGGTTATGTTTTTAATATCCGATATATTGAATAAGTAGAGAAGCTAGTAATAATTATGGATATTAAGGCGGCTTCATATCGGGACGCTATAACAAATAAAATAAATGCAGAAAAAGACATGAAAGCAATCAACATGCTTATTAGCCATAACATCATACAAATCATTTCTTTCGCCATAATTTTCTCACAGTGTAGCAAACATAGCCCCGTCTCGATCTTACCACCGGAACATGATATGGGCTAGCTGTTAAAGTTTGCGCGCGGTTTCACGCGGTTAATTACGTTATAAAGCATCACAGAAGTCAATAAAATCATTCGTCCCAATTGTAAAGACAGCCTCCTTGCCATCTGCCAAGATGATTTTAATCCTTGTTCGTTCGCTTGCCATATAGCATTCATCTAGCTCTATGTTTTTAACTTCATCGAAATTAGTAAATCTGTGTAAAAACAAAGCCTCGTTATCAAAGGCTTTGGTTATATAGAACTGCAATGCATTAATTAATTCTGCTGAGTCATGTTTTGCCATTTTTTTAAACCCCCTTGCTATGTAGTTAAAAACCCAATAACACACCGGTAGATATTAACCACCGATAAACAGTGTTTTGTTTAAAATAGTTGGGCGGAAAAATTTCGCCCAATCGCCCAGCTGTCTTTTATCGCTGATTCTGCCTAAGCATTGTTTACAGCATTAAACAGCCCGCTAAGGTATTTAATAGCCGCATTAGCCTTCGCCTCTTCCTTTTTGCACTCATCTATACCCTTGTCAATATTCTTTCTTTGGTTGGCCAGTTTAGCACTCTGCTTGTTCACGTCTTTAGCTCTAGCTGATAAAAGCTCAATTGTTTTAGAATGTGCCGCCAAAATAGTAGAAACAGTCTTCATGATCGATCCTCTGTAGTTAAATAAATTATTATAAGTGTTGGGTGTAATAAATAGTATTTGCTTGCCCGTCACACCAGCTCAAAATGACAAGCATCAAGAAACGCTTTCTTATGTTGCCTGTGCTTTCTATCGACATACCTTTGAACCTTACCGCGCATATCAGGATCGTCGTCCAGCACACACCATGCACCATCCCAACGAATAGGAATGTCTAAGTCGCTAGATGCTTTTTGCATGGCTAAAGCAATCGCATAAAACAGATCAAAATGATAGCTTATATTACCGTCAAGATAAGCAACCAAATCTATTGCCTTACCTTCAATATGCTTGCTTCGCATTGTTCGGCTTGCGCCTGAATCAAATAATACCTGCTGTCGCTCAACCGTTCGCAATCCTTCGGTAACGGCAAAGTCCTGATTAGTCAATGCGATAGCTCGATTAACCACCTTAACAAGCCTTGCATCAACATCTTTTAGATTTTTTAGTGAACGCGATCCTAGTTTGTAATTACTCATTGTTTAACCCCTTAATCCAATTATAAAAAATAACAGGCAATTGCAATACTGCCAGTACAATTACCAGTAATATTTGAAACGGCTTGGCGATTGTATTTAACATGGCTATTTTACACCCTGCTCTATAGCACCTTAAATCTAGCGACTCTCATTTTCAATAAATCTGAATACGACTCCATCGCATTATGCTGATTTTCCAAGAGGCTTTTATCTTCATCCTCAAGACTATCAAAAATAGGCGTATTAAAAAAAATCACTTAGCTTTTCAATTTTCACATCAAGCTCATTCTTTTCATCTACGACTCTTTGTTCGTGCTTTTTCATTTTTAATTACCTGTTGGTGTGTAAAATATCGCTGCTGTCATTGTTATCAGCAATGCGACAATGGATGGTTTTGCTATTTATTCTATAGCGCGTAGGGTTTAGAGCTGGGTGCTGGATTCGAACCAACAGCCAACCGATTATCAGTCGGTCGCTCTGTAATTTGTACTTACTTAAATCAGAATATCTTCTGCTGATTATAAATACCTTACTAGCCGACACCATGCATTGATCGGCTACCAGTTGAGCTAACCCAGCTCTAAACCCTACTATATTCACTTGCCAGTCTAAAAGGAGAAGCCCTTATCCCATTACTTCGACAAATCAGACGAAATACCGGCTTAAAAACTCGATATGCTGGGCTTAATAAAAACCCTAGCAGTGCTGAGCATTATCGTTATAAATAAAGTCTATCAGCCTCCAGTCGTCAATATTACAGCTTGCAGCTGACATTGAAATGCATAGAGTGCCATAACCATCAAAATAACTACCTGTTGGGTTTGATGTGTCGGGGTAACAATCGCCTGAGTACATCATGGCTTAAATGACTTTTGAAGCGCAGCAATATCCTCATCAACTTGTTGCGTTTCGTTCTTATCAAACCACATTAAAAAAATGAGACAACAACACGCATGGGCCAGATGAGGTAGCCCACTATCCTCATCATTCTTATCACCTCCTTGTCATGCTGCTATATGTCTACATAGGGCTGAAAAATATCTGTTCTTTGCGTCCGATACCTGTTGCCAGTTATCTCGCTGGTATTTTATTTTCCCGAAAGTCAGAACTTTAACCACTTCAGTCAAAATGTCCATAGGCATTAACGACCAATCAGGCTTGCCCTCGTCGAGCTTATCACTGTTCATTCTGGAAATTTGCCCGTGTTGCAATATATCTCAAAATTAGACTGCTTCACTTTTCTTCTCTTTTCCAATGTTGCGACTACGGAGTCTAGCGTGGTCTTGATTGCCCCGTTGATAAAAGCTGTCTCGCTACCATCTAGGTCA
>DAOWDF010000171.1 GCA_030639165.1 Alphaproteobacteria bacterium | reverse complement strand
GCGTACATCATAAATAGTCCAGCATCATTGTTTTTGGCTAAATTATATGAGGTTAAAAACATTCCTTGGATTAGCATTATTGTTATTATAGCTAGCCCTATTTTATGAGCCTGTCCGCGGCGATTAACAGGGCCAAGCAGCAAAGATACTGCGGCGATTAAGGGGAAGGCTAGGGCCAGCAGTGGGCTGGTGAAACGACGGTGAACTTCGATAGAAAATTCACGTAAGTGCCTGACATCTCTTTTGTCATTTTTATCTGGGTTTAAAAGGTGGGATATTGTGCGCTCATCAGGCTGCGCCCATCTGGTATGTATTGGGCTATTATCTGGAAGATCAATGGTATAGCGGTCGAAAGTCAGTCTTTGTAAAATACCTGATGTTGGGTTATATGTTTGGCGTGAGCCATCAAAAACAATAACTTGCTGCCCGTCATCATTTACAATAATGCTGCCGCGTTTTGCCAAAACAGTGGATGGCGGAGCAGATTTATCGCGCGTATCATGAATCATCAGACCTTGAAGCTCTCCATCGCTTGATTTATCGCGTATATATACGGTTATTCCTTTGCCGAGTTGGTTGAAAACTCCCTCTTTAAACAGTAATGCCGAGAATTCGGTTTTAAGCTCCTGACGCATGCTTTGCATTTTTGCGAGTGATAAAGGCGCTATCCACATAGTTATTGTCCATAGGATAATAACTGATATAAGGCCTAGAACTATTGCTGGCTTTGCAAGTGATAGTGAGGAATACCCAACCGAGCGCATGGTAATTAGCTCTGTATCTATGGTCATTTTATTATAAAGGAATAATGTCGCTGCCATAACTGATAAGGGTATGATAACTTCAAAAAATCGTGGCAAAGCTAGGCTTGTAAGTATCATAAAGGCACTGCCAGATGAGCCCGAGCTTATGACTATTTCCAAAAATTTAAGTGATTGGGTTAGGAATATTACAAATGCCAAAACGATAGCAACAAAAGCTGTCGCTATGATCAAGTTTTTCAAAAGATAATAATCAAATATTTTCATATCGTATTTGCGTTTAGGTACTAGTTATTTTATCAAAGAGATTATACTATGATTGTTTATCAAGCGACCCTAAATTTTATCATATCAGGAATATATCATGACATTAGACATTTCATTTTTGAACGCACCATTAAAAAAGTCCGAGGGAGTGGTTATTTGTTTTTATGATGATAAGAAGCCAAGCGCTACGGCTAAGTCTTTTGATAATGATTTGGATGGCTTTGTCGGCCATGCTCTTGAGAAACTTAAGGGATTTACAGGAAAGTCTGGGCAGAGTGAGATTGTGATGCTTCCGAAGGGGGCTGGTTATGATTATGTTATATTGCTGGGTCTTGGGAGTGGTGATGACATAAGTAAATTTGAGGCGGAAAAGATTGGTGGTAAGCTCTGCGCGGCTTTAGAAGCAAAAAAGATAGCGAGTGTAGAGATATATGCCGATAATGAGCTGGAAAATATAGAGGAGATATCTGCTTATATATCTTCGGGTATGGCTTTGAGAAGTTATAAGTTTGAGCAATATAAGTCGGATAAGAAATCTTCAGAGGATGGTAAAGCGAAGAAAACCCCTCTTAAATCAGTGGTTTCTATATTGTTTGAGAGTGTCAAAGCGAAAAAAGTATATGATGTACAGGCTTCTATTAATGAAGGCGTATTTTTGGCGCGTGATCTGGTGAATGAGCCGCCGAATGAGCTGTATCCCGATATATATGCGCAGCGTATAAAGGCGCAGCTAAAGCCGCTTGGCGTTGAAATTGAAATTCTTGATGATAAGAAGATGCTTAAATTAGGGATGGGCGCGATAATGGCTGTGGGGCAGGGGTCTGACAGGCCTCCGCGCATGGTTATTATGCGTTATAATGGTAATAAATCTAGTAGTGATGCTCCGATTGCCTTTGTGGGTAAGGGCGTTACCTTTGATACTGGTGGAATATCCTTGAAACCCGGTGCGGGCATGGAAGATATGAAGATGGATATGGGCGGATCGGCCGCAGTTGTGGGCTTGATGAAGTCACTGGCATCGCGCAAGGCTAAGGTTAATGTGGTTGGCATTGTTGGTTTAGCAGAGAATATGCCGTCGGCGCGTGCTTATCGCCCAGCTGATATTATTAAATCTTATAACGGTACAACGATTGAGGTACTAAATACTGATGCGGAGGGGCGGCTAGTTTTGGCGGACGCTCTGTCTTACGTGCAGGATGTTTATAAGCCTGAATTGGTTGTTGATTTAGCGACCTTAACTGGCGCGATATTGGTGGCGCTGGGGCATGAATATTGCGGTACATTTAGCACTGATGATGGTCTTTGGGATCAGATGGATAAGGCTGGCGCTGATACTGGTGAGCAATTATGGCGCATGCCTTTGGATAAGGTCTGGAAAGAGCAAATGGATGGCTCTATTAGCGATATTCAAAATATGGCGAAGTCTAAATGTGGCGCAGGTTCTTGTACTGCGGCTGGTTTCTTGTGGAATTTCATCGAAGATGGCGTGAAGTGGGCGCATATGGATATTGCAGGAACAGCGTGGGTAAAATCTGATAAGGATATCACACCGAAATATGGCACTGGTTTTGGTGTACGTGTTTTAGATAGATTTATCGCAGATAACTATGAATGAAATATCTCATGACGTTAAAATAAGTGATCATGTGCGCGGCCTTATAGGCGCTGATGATGACGTTATTGGCCGTCAATATGTGCCAAGTAATGAAGAGCGCGATATAAAACCAGATGAAATGAGTGACCCAATTGGTGATGAGAGACACTCTCCTGTTAGTGGGATTGTTCACAGATACCCTGATAGAGTTCTATTTAAAGTTGTTAATATATGTGCAGTTTATTGTCGTTATTGTTTTAGGAAAGATATGATCGGGGTGGGCGCTGATAATTTATCTGAAGATGATTTTGATAGGGCAATTGAGTATATAAAATATCATAATGAGATCTGGGAAGTGATTTTAACAGGTGGTGATCCGTTGATTTTATCTGCCCGCAGATTGCAGAAAATAATGGATGCGTTGGGTCAAATAGATCATGTCAAAGTCATCCGTATTCACACTAGAATTCCTATAGCTGATCCTGTCAAAATAACAGATACACTACTATCCGTATTGGAGAGCGTAAGTAAGTCTGTGTATGTTGTTGTGCATGTAAATAATACTAGGGAAATCACGAGTGATGTTGAGGCTGTAATTTTATCATTAAGGGGTTCAGGTTGCTCAATATTGTCGCAATCGGTGCTATTAAAGGGGGTTAATGATGATGCGGAAATACTGGAGAAGCTGTTCAAGAAATTGATAACTTTGCATGTGAAGCCATATTATTTGCATCACCTTGATCGCGCAAAAGGCACTTCGCATTTTCGGGTTTCTATTGGACGTGGTCAGGAAATTATGAAGGAATTGCAGGGCAGGGTTTCAGGGATATGCTTGCCGAAATATATGCTTGATATTCCAGAAGGCCATGGGAAGATACCAATCAATGGTTGCTACATTAATGCGGTTCTTGATGGGGCATATAGTGTAGAAGATTATCAAGGGCATAAACATAACTACAAGGAATTTTGAAATGACAGAGATACGTTTTTATCATTTAGAGCGACAAACACAGGCGCAAATATTACCGATTATACTTGGCAAGGCTCTGGAGCGTGGAAATCGTGTGGTAGTTAAGGCGAGTAATGAGGCAGAGCGCGAGCGCTTGAATAATGATTTGTGGAGCGCTAGCCCTGATAGTTTCTTGCCGCATGGTAGTGCGAAAAACGGGAAGGCATCTATGCAACCAATATGGCTTACTGAAAAGGATGAGAACCCTAATGAGGCGGATGTTTTAATTTTGTGCCAGGGGGCGAGCTCGGAAATGCAGGGAGAGTTTAATCTTTGTTGTGAGATGCTTAATGGGCATGATCAAGAGGCTATAAGCGCCGCTAGGGCTGGGTGGAAGGCTTATAAGGCCAAAGGATTTGATGTTACGTACTGGCAGCAAAATGATGCTGGTGCTTGGAGTAATAAAGCATAGTTTTTATTGACGTATATAAAAATCGCAGGCCTTGGATAAAGCCTGCGATAGTAATTGAAATATCAGTTATATATTAGTGCTGTGTTTCTGTAGGTTGCTCTTCAGTAGTAGTGTCTTCCGAAACTGCTTCATTGATATGCGTTTCTTCAGCAGGAACCTCTTCAGTTTCAGTTTCCTCATTTGTAGCTTCTTCGGCTGATGCTTTAGCGGGTTCTTTTTCTACTTCTGTAGACGGCTCAGTAGTTTCTTTTTTAATGGTTTCTTCGATAGCCTCTACGTGAATTTCTTCAGCAGCAGGAGGGGCGAATAGCGCTTGCTCGGCAGCGATGTCCTCAGTGCTTGGTAGCGCTATTGGAGCATCTGCTTGCGCACGTAGCCATGCCACAAGAGCCGCTCTATCCTTAGCTTTTTTCAGGCCTGCGAAGTTCATTTTTGTACCTGAGATAAATTTCTTTGGTTTGGTTAGGAATTGATTTAGAGAATCGTAATCCCAGTTTCCTCCTGCTGCGACCATAGCTTTTGAGTAAGAAAAGCCGTCTTTACCTGCTTTCGCTGCTCCAACAATATTCCAGAGGTTCGGGCCCATTTTGTTCGCGCCATCTTTATTAAATGAGTGACATGCGGCGCAGGCTTTAGATAATTTCGCGCCCTTTGCAATATCCGCATCAGCTAATATAGCCATGATAGGATCCGGAAGCTTTGGTGCTGCTGGAGTTGCATTGTGAGTGCTTGCTACGGTTCCTTCAATGGTGACTGCATCTTTTTCTAATTCTTCGGCAACAAGGATTTTTCCTGTTGTAAAATTTAAAAGCATTATTGTAATACCAACGCAAAGGATGGCAGCAAATATTTTATTTAATTCGAAGCTGGACATGAGGGAATATAACCATTTAGTTGTTTTGTATTTTTATAACCATTTATATATAGTCATTCAACTTAAAAGTTGTTAAATAACTAAAGTACTTAAATTAAGTGGGAATAATTAAAGCAATGATAATTAATGATAATTATAAATCTGTGGCGTTTCAGGGTGCCTATGGTGCATATTCTGATATGGCCTGTAGAAGTGTTTTTCCAGACCTGAAAACCGTGCCTTGCGATTCTTTTGAGGATGCATTTAGTGCGGTGATGGGTGGGGCTGCTGATCTAGCTATGATTCCTATTGATAATACTATTGCAGGCAGAGTTGCGGATGTTCATCACTTGATGCCTGATGGTGATCTTTTTATTATAGGCGAGCATTTTCAGCCCGTTAATCATATGTTACTTGGCGTTAAAGGTACGAAAATAGAAGATATAAAATATGTGCATAGCCATGTTCATGCGATTCCTCAGTGCCGTAATTTCTTGAAGGGTTTGGACGCTAAATCACAAATTCACGCGGATACTGCAGGAGCTGCTAAGGAAATATCAGAGAAAAATGATAAGAGCCATGCGGCTATAGCTTCATCTTTAGCGGCAGAAATTTATGGTCTGGATGTTTTGAAAAAAGATATTGAAGACCAAGACCATAATACCACGCGGTTTTTGATTTTATCACCTGAGCCTGATTTTCCACCTATTGAGGCAGAAAATGTACTGACTAGCCTTTTGTTCGAGGTTAGAAATATTCCTGCGGCTCTTTATAAGGCTTTGGGCGGGTTTGCAACTAATGGTCTTAGTATGAGTAAATTGGAATCCTATGTTGATGAGAATTTTCAGGCCGCGCGTTTTTACTGTGATATAGAAGGACACCCAGAAAGCAGTGCCTTTAACCGAGCGTTGGAAGAATTGGGGTTTTATGCTAGAGATGTAAAGCTTCTTGGCTCATACCTTGCCCATCCATCACGAAAATCTTATGTTTCTTCTCATGATGAATTATGATACCATAAGTAGTTGAAGTGCTTAATATTAAGGAGAATATTCGATGCCTACACATGCTGAATTAGCAGGGAAACTTCTTAGCGATGCTGCGACATTTTTTCGCACTCTTGCAAGTCAGAATGAGAGCCTTGCTGAGCAAATGACAGAAAATGCTACGGTATTTGAGCAAATGGCTGATTTAATCGCTCAAGACCCTCAAGGTGAGTTGGAGGGCACATCTCACGCTGAACTTACGGGCAGGTTGCTAAAAGATGCGGCTGGCTTTTTCCGGACATTGGCGGAGCAAAATGAGCCTATTAGGGATCAAATGACAGAAAATGCTAATGTTTATGATCAAATTGGTGATTTGGTTGCTAATGATCCGCTCGGAGTTATGGATTAATACAGAAAAATACACCATCCCTCTGGTTTTGCCAATCAAAATTAAAATGAACTATATTCATAGTTTTATACAAGGCTACGCTTTGTTGTGGGTGTGACATAGCTTGCGTTTTTAATAATAAAACAGTTATAATAAATACACGATTCTTATGGCATATTCCTTGCCACCTCTAACTTTTATGAAATGTGAATTATTATGGCGCGTACCCGTAGCATTAAACGTCCCCGTAAAAAGAAATCTACTTCTTTTTTACCCGATTCTATGCAGGCTTTTATTGCAAGGAGACTAGTTGATAGTATTGCTTTGGCTTTGCTAGGGGTGGCTGTGTTCGTTGTTGCGTCATTACTTAGCTATAATAGTGCAGATCCGTCATGGAATAGTACGGTCGCGACTAGTGGGCAGAATATAGATAATGTAGGCTCTACAACAGGCGCGTGGATTTCTGATGTTTTATTGCAAACTCTAGGGTTTGGCTCTTTTGTTTTGGCTTTTGCATTTTTAATATGGAGTGTGCGGATCTTTAAACGTCAGGGAGTGCGCCCTGTGAGCTTGCGTTTTGCTGCTATATTATTGTCGTCTATCCTCGCTTCGGTTGCGCTAGCGCAGATTCCAGCTGGTGATTGGTCTGTGCATCCATATTTAGGCGCTAGTGCTGGTGGGTTGATATTGAATAAGATTACTGCTGTTACTCAGTATTTTCATATACCATACATGCATAATATTATTGCTACTATTTGTGGTTTTATGGCGCTTGCAATATTTCTATATGGCGCGGCTTTTAGTCGTTATGAAATCGCTTCAATGTGGTTCCGTGTGAAGATCGTTGCTTTTACAATCACTAGTGTTTGCATGTCTGTATCTATCCGTTTTTATGGTTGGGTCATGCATTATAATGAGCCTGAATACAGGAGCGAGCCTATTAACCTAGGGGTAGTGGAAAAGCTGAAGCAGGCAAAGTCTGAGCGTGATATAGCACGGGAAAGTCGTAATGCTGATAAGGTGGTGAAGAGAGTGGATGACGCGGTATTGCGACCATCTTCTGCGCCAAAAGCTGATCGTGTTGAGACTGCTCCAGCTACAGATGTGGTTCCGCCTACACCTTCAATGTCTAATATACCAGTTGTGAAGCCTAAGGCAGCGACATCCAAGCTTAAGGAAAAGGATAACTCACAAGCTCGGTTTTCATTATCAGATTCTGATGTTGAGTGGGAATTGCCACCAATATCGCTAATACAAGATGTTCCTGCAGATATCGCATGTTCGACATTGAATGAGGAGGCGCTGCGCCGTAATGCCGAGCTACTCAAGAATGTACTTGAGGACTTTAATATTAAGGGAGATATCGTAAGTATTTCTCCGGGGCCAGTTGTAACTCTTTATGAATTGGAGCCTGCGCCAGGTACTAAAAGCTCTAAAGTTATATCTTTGAGCGATGATATAGCGCGCTCTATGTCGGCGGTTTCTGTGCGTTGTGCGGTTGTACCAGGGCGGAATGCCATAGGTATTGAGCTGCCGAATAAAGTGCGTCAGACTGTGTTTATGAAGGAGATGCTTAGTACTGGTAATTATGAGAAAACAGCGGCTGGTCTGCCATTAATTTTGGGCAAGGATATTGGTGGGCAGGTAGTACTTGCTGACCTTGCTAAGATGCCGCATTTACTTGTGGCTGGTACTACTGGCTCGGGTAAGTCTGTGGCTGTTAATACGATGATTATGTCGATATTATATCGCCTATCGCCTGAGCAATGCCGCTTTATCATGATTGACCCGAAGATGCTTGAGCTGTCGGTTTATGATGATATCCCGCATCTATTAACGCCTGTAGTTACCGAGCCTGGAAAAGCTGTGGTCGCGCTTAAATGGGCGGTTCGTGAGATGGAAGATCGTTATCGCAACATGTCAAAGCTTGGAGTTCGTAATGTCTCTGGCTATAATCAGCGTATTCGCGATGCGATTAAAAATGATGAGCAAATCATGCATAAGGTTCAGACTGGTTTTGATCCCGAGAGCGGTAAGGCCACGTTTGAAGATCGTGCTCTTGATCTGGTTGAGCTGCCATATATCGTGGTTATTGTCGATGAGTTTGCCGACCTTATGCTGGTTGCGGGCAAGGACGTAGAAAACGCTATCCAGCGCTTGGCGCAAATGGCTAGGGCGGCGGGTATTCATTTGATTATGGCGACGCAGCGTCCATCTGTTGATGTTATTACTGGGGTTATTAAAGCCAATTTCCCAACCCGTATTTCCTTTCAGGTTACATCGAAAATCGATAGTAGAACTATCCTTGGTGAAGGCGGGGCGGAGCAGCTGCTTGGTATGGGGGATATGTTATATATGGCTCCGGGTGGGCGCGTTACGCGGGTTCATGGGCCTTTTGTTTCTGATGAGGATGTTCAAAAAGCTACCGATTTCTTGCGTGCGCAGGCTAAGCCTAATTACATTGATGGGGTTACCGCCGATGATGGTGATTTTGGTGGCTCGGATGTTATGAACGCAATGTTTGGTGATGATGATGACAGTGCGCCAGTTGATGAACTCTACGATAAAGCGGTCGCAGTAATTGCCCGTGAAGGCAAAGTCTCCACCAGTTTTGTTCAGCGTCACTTGCAGATTGGCTATAAT
>DAOWDF010000130.1 GCA_030639165.1 Alphaproteobacteria bacterium | reverse complement strand
GCGCTCCATTATGGATGGATGGCTACGGTAGTGCGCAGGATTTTGAGGTATTTTTAAAAGCATTTGCCTGCGAGTTTCCTAAGCGTTTTGGGCGACGTTTGCGCTTCATTCCTGAAATGAAGAATAATGCTGTATGCAGGGAGCTTCTGCAAAAATATGGCTATAAATGTAATAGCGATCACGGATACCAGACTATATGGCTGGATATCAGGCCAGAGCTGGATGTTTTGCGTAAGAAATTAAACCCCAAATGGCGAAATAAGCTTGTGAAATCAGAAAAGCGGGGCTTGGATATTACCTTCGGAGGTGCTTCGCAGTATTTCCCATGGCTAATTGAAAGTTATGCTAAAGATAAGGCATTGCGCGGATATGATGGTGCGTCCCCTAAGATAATTACGGCCTTAGCCAAGGAATTCTCCCGTGGGAAAAATATGATGCTTGGAACTGCGCTATTGGAAGGTGAGCCAATAGCAGCTATATTGATATTTATTCATGGTTCAAGCTCTACCTACCAGATTGGTTATACTTCCGATTCTGGTCGTGCTAACTGCGCACATCACTTATTGTTGTGGCGGGCGGTGGGGGAGCTTAAGGCAGGTAATATTACTGATTTTGATCTTGGCGGAGTTAATGATGAAAGCGCAAAAAATGTTAAAATATTTAAAGAAGGTCTTGGCGGTAAGCTTTATGAAACGCTCGGTATTTATCATTAACCTTTGTGTTTTTATGATGTTATTATCTATGCCTGTAAATGCAGAAATGTTGCCCTTACCCTCAGTTGATAGCGAGGTTGAAACGCTTGAAATTGCAATGGATAATCCGAAAGTTTTGGAAGAGGGTACTAGTGCTGTAGAAAAGCCACCGAAGCCTGCGCAAAAACCAACTGAAAAAGCAAAAAAAGAAGTGGCAAAAGAGGCTGTATCAGAGCAAACCCAAGAGCAGCCACAATCTATCTATCTCTACGATAATCAGAAAATGAAGTTCGAAGTGTTTGCTGGTGGGCTTCATGTGGTTAAGGCCAATATGGAGCTTGATTATAGAGATGAAGGTCAATATTCCATGATTTTTGACGCAGAAACTCGCGGTGTTTTAGGCACTGTTGCGCCTTGGAACGGTAGTTTTGAATCCAGAGGGTCTATAGTTGAAAATAGAAAGTTAGTTCCTAAGCTTCACGAATCTATTGCTATGTGGCGTGATGAAAAAGAGGTTAAGTCCTATAACTTCAATAATGACGGTAGTTTTAAAGACTTGGTAACACTCTATAAGCATAAAAAGCCCAAGACAAAAGTTCCTGATGAGGCGCTGACTAAGGGAACTATTGATGCTCTAACCGCGACAATGCGCATAATGGAGTATGTGTCCGATGGAGGTGAGTGTGATGGCAGCTCGGAAGTCTTTGACGGTAAGCGCCGCTATGAACTTATTTTCCGCCATAAGGGCTTTGTTAACTTAAAGAAATCACGCCATAATGCATATAGCGGAGTTGCCGCGGAATGTACTGTCGAGGTTAAACCAATTTCTGGGGCGTGGCATAAAAAGCCCCGTGGATGGCTGTCTATTCAAGAGCAAGGGCGTGAACGCGGAATGATGCCAACAGTTTGGTTCGCTCAAGTTGTAAAGAACGCAGTTGTAGTGCCCGTGCGTGTGCGTGTTAAGACAGCGTATGGCACTATGTTTATGCATATGACGCGCTATGAAAATGGCTCTACTATTTTGAAAACCAAATAATAACAAAGAGATAAAGTTAATTATGAGTACAAATAACCCACTAGCAGTTGTCATCCTCGCCGCAGGTAAGGGTACGCGCATGAAATCAGATAAGCCCAAGGTAATGCATGAATTAATGGGATTACCGATGGTAAATTGGGTGCTGCGCTCTGTTGAGCAATTATCGCCTGAGCGCGTAATTGTCGTTATCGGTGAGGGTATGGATGATTTACGCGCTGCAGTTAAGCCACATGAAAGCGTGGTGCAGCTCTCTCAAGATGGAACAGGTAGTGCAATTAAATGCGCAATGCCAGCGCTTCAAGGCTTTGAGGGCGATGTTCTGGTTCTGCTCGGTGATACGCCTTTGATTAGCGTGGAAACTATGCGCGGGCTTATAGCTGCGCGCCGTGCCTCTGATAATACTGGTATTTCTGTGCTTGGTATGCGCCTAGATAATCCAACTGGTTATGGCAGGCTGCTGATGGATGATAGCGGAATGCTAAATGACATACGCGAAGAAAAAGAAGCTAGCGCAGAAGAAAAGCTGGTTGATATCGTTAATAGTGGGGCATTCTGCCTCAATGCTGCTAGCGTTAATGGTTGGCTGGATAAGCTTTCTAATGATAATGCATCGGGTGAATATTATATTACCGATTTGCCGAAAATTGCTGCACAAGAAAACATCAAAACCAAAGTGTTTATTGCAACAAATTCAGAAGAAGTTATGGGCTGTAATACCCGTTTAAATCTAAGCGATATGGAGCAATTAGCCCAGCAAAATACCAGAGATAAATTCATCAATTCTGGCGTTATATTGCAAGATCCATCAAGCGTTTATTTCCATCATGACACTCAAATATCCTCAGGAACTATCATAGAGCCAAGCGTATATTTCGGCGCAAATGTGAAGGTGGGCGCTAATGTGCATATAAAGGCCTTCTGCCATTTTGAGGGCGCTGATATTGGAGATAATAGCGTAGTAGGGCCATTTGCAAGGCTGCGTCCAGGCGCGGATATCGGTGAAGAAGTGCGCATTGGTAATTTTGTCGAGATCAAGAAGTCTAAAATCGGTAACCGCAGCAAAATCTCACATCTTGGTTATGTTGGTGATTGCACCATGGGCGAGGATGTTAATTTCAGCTGTGGCGCTATCACCGTGAATTATGACGGCTTTGATAAGCACCAAACTGTGATTGGTAATGGCGCTATGGTTGGTAGCAACGTAAATCTTGTCGCCCCTGTAACTATTGAGAAGGGTGCATTTATTGCTGCTGGTTCAACTATAACCACTGACGTTCCTGAGGATGCTCTATCTGTTGAACGCGGCAGAGCTAAGCTGCTTAAGGGTTGGGCTGCAAAGTACCGCAAAGAAAAGCAACGCTCGTAATATAGAGTTATTTATAATAGCTTTTATACCATTCGATAAATTTAGGAATACCTTGTTCTATGCTGGTTGTTGGTTGATAGCCAGTAAGCGCGGTAGTTTCTTTTATATCCGCGTAAGTTTCCTTCACATCGCCATCTTGCATAGGTAGGAACTCGATTATAGCTTTCTTGCCCAATCCTTTTTCAATAGCAGAAATGAAATCCATTAAATTTTCGCTTTTATTATTACCTAAATTTAAGGTGCGATGCGGAGCATTATTATCTTCTAAAGTCGGCGGCTTTTCAAGTGTGGCAATTATGCCTGAAACTATATCATCTATATAGGTAAAGTCTCTTTTCATGTCGCCATTGTTAAATACGGGAACTTTGCTTCCCTCGCTGATAGCCTTTGCAAAGATAATTGGAGACATATCAGGTCGTCCCCAAGGGCCATATACGGTAAAAAAGCGCAAGCCCGTCTGCGGAATATTGTATAAATGACTATACGAATAACTCATCATTTCATCACTTATTTTTGTCGCGGCATAAAGGGATATCGGGCTCTCTACACGGTCATCAATGCAGTATGGTAGCTTTTTATTGCCTCCATATACCGAAGACGAGCTTGCATAAACCAGATGCTTGAACCCTTCCGTATTGCGGCACATCTCTAAAATAGTTAAGTGTCCAACGATATTGCTGGTTATATATGTATATGGGTTCTCAATTGAATAACGAACGCCAGCCTGCGCTGCTAAGTGGATAACTTCCTTGAATGATCCGTATTCAGACCATATCTTTTCCATGCCCTCTTTATTGGAGATATCTTCCTTTATGAATATGAAATTTTTAAAGGCGGATAATTCTTTGAGGCGCGCATTTTTTAATGATACATCGTAGTAATCATTAAGGTTATCAATACCGACAACATATCGTCCAGCCTTAAGCAGGCGCAATGCAGTATGAAAGCCTATGAATCCGGCAGCTCCGGTTACTAAAATGTTTTGTGACATCCACTATCCTAAAGAAAAAGCGCCAAAGGGCGCTATATTCCGTATTATTGATTTCTTGGAGCGAGTGAAGAGATTCGAACTCTCGGCCCCAACCTTGGCAAGGTTGTGCTCTACCCCTGAGCTACACTCGCATGTGATCCCAAGAAATTATCTTGGGCAATATATCTCTTTGAAAATGAAATGCAAGCATAAAATTTAACTATAATCATTCATGGACGATTTTTAGAAAATATTTCCTATTTGAACCAAAGGAACCTTGTAGCCAATTGGCTCGTGATCAGGGAAAAGTGAATATATGGCTATATTGGGAGCGCTCTCAATCGGGCTAGTCATATTTTCTGGTATTTCATAGTGCATAAGCTCGTCACTGCTGTCATCAGCATTATTTAAATCATCATTATATACGAGCATAAATAAGCGTTGGTCACGATAATATTCTACGCGACATACTACATCTGGAAGCGGTTTATCGCTTACCATCATAATCCCGCCGTCATTTAATATTCCAAGTTCTATATTCATGATGGCTCGATCTTGTTATTTTCGCTTGTTAGGGATAGAGCATCAAATTTTTGTTCGTCTAATGCCATGCCTGTTGTTGCTTCAGGTAGGTTAGGGATTAGTTGCTCTGCTATAAGATCTACGCCAGCTGCACTGCCATATAACGTTA
This sequence comes from Alphaproteobacteria bacterium, assembly GCA_030639165.1. Lineage (GTDB taxonomy): Bacteria > Pseudomonadota > Alphaproteobacteria > Micavibrionales > Micavibrionaceae > UBA1672. Next base: position 7,574 of record DAOWDF010000130.1, on the reverse strand, counting down.
CAGTTTCATATCCCTCTGCCAGTGAGTTGGCGTTATTTTGTAAGTTGGATGGTGTTATATCCCGCTCCGCTAGCTTTTCTAGTAATTCATTAGCATCTAAGCTCATTATTTATTTCCCATATACACACATTATTGACTATATTATGGCAGGCAAATATTAATAAAGTCTTAGACTTGAACTCCAAAGTTTGATAAACGAACAGTAAATGATGTATGCTACTAGATTGAGGTGGAAATTATGAGTGTTGATATAGATCCAAAATTGTTAGAGATATTGGTATGCCCATTAAGCAAAGGGCTGCTTACTTATGACCGAGCTGCGCAGGAACTTATTTCCGAGCAGGCGAAGCTAGCCTTCCCTATACGTAATGGAATTCCTATAATGTTAGTTGAGGAAGCGCGGGAGATTGTTTAATGACTGTTGAGATAGATTTTGATGGAACTTGGAGAGAAGTTAGTTATAGCCATACTTATAGCTCTGATGGTAAAATACCGCATCATTTTAACTCACGTACATATGACGATAAACAAGTCATAATTGATAATAAGCCATTATTACATCAAAGCGGAAAACTAGCTGAGCCAGAAGCATTACCTGCTATGCTTGACATTGATGCATAAGAGAAGTTAAATAAATCCCATGAATATGAGCCACGCAAATATCTTATTGCTACCAAGCCTTCTCCTTATCCGCCCTTGAGCGAGTATGAGGCATTTTACATGTCTGCGCTACAAGGGGTCTAAAACTTTCAAGAAAACATTATATTATAAAGGAAAAGGCCATGAGTAGAGCCTATGACATAGTTAAAAAAGACCCAAACCGTATCATAATATTCGACACCACTTTAAGGGATGGCGAGCAATCCCCTGGCTGCGCCATGAATCTAGAGCAAAAGCTCAAAATGTCTGCTACTTTGGATGATCTAGGTGTGGACGTAATAGAAGCTGGTTTCCCAGTGGCATCCGCCGGAGATTTCGAAGCAGTAAACGAAATTGCCAAAACCGTTAAAAACGCAACTGTATGTGGACTTGCACGCGCCAAAGAAAGCGATATAGAAGCGGCAGGTAGAGCGATAGAGCCAGCCTCTTCCAAGCGCATACATACTTTTATCTCAACTTCTCCGCTTCACATGAAGTATAAGCTTAAGATGGAGCCTGAGGCTGTACTTGAGGCAGTAAAAAACAGCGTGACCTTTGCTAGAAAATTCACGGATGATGTTGAGTGGAGCGCTGAAGATGCCTCGCGTACAGAGGCTGACTTCTTATGTGCCTGCGTTGAGGCAGCAATTGAAGCAGGTGCGCGCACTGTTAATATCCCTGATACTGTCGGTTATTCTATGCCTGATGAATATGCTGCGCAAATTGCAATGCTATTTGATCGCGTTCCTAATATTGATAAGGCGATAATCTCTACTCACTGTCATAATGACCTTGGTGTGGCTGTTGCTAACTCCTTGGCAGGCGTAAATGCGGGAGCGCGTCAGGTGGAATGCACAATTAACGGCATTGGTGAGCGCGCAGGTAATGCGGCGTTAGAGGAAGTTATAATGTCGCTACGTACTCGTTATGATATTATGCCCTTCACTAATAATATCGACACTACGCAAATAACTAAGGCATCTCGAAATCTTTCCATTATCACAGGATTTTCTGTGCAGCCAAATAAGGCAATCGTTGGCGCGAACGCTTTTGCTCACGCTAGTGGTATTCATCAAGATGGTATGCTTAAAAACGCCAATACCTATGAGATCATGACCCCTGAAAGCGTCGGTCTATCGCAAAGTAACCTTGTTATGAGCAAGCATTCAGGCCGCCATGCCTTTAGTGAGAAGCTGAAGGAGCTAGGTTTTGATCTTAGTGATAATGCTCTTAATGATGCTTTTGTCCGCTTTAAGAACTTGGCGGATCGCAAGAAGGAAATCTTTGAGGATGATCTAATCGCCTTGGTAGAAGACGAGATCACCAGCGAAAGTGAAGCTATTAAGTTTATATCTTTGCATGTTATTGCTGGAACTTCGGGCGCGCAGACCGCCGAGATATGCCTTGATATGGATGGCAAAGAAGAATGCGTCAAAATTGAGGGCAATGGCCCTGTTGATGCTATCTTTAAGGCTATCCGTGCAATTAAGCCCCACCCTGATGCAAACCTAAAGCTATATCAGGTGCATGCAGTAACTGGCGGAACTGACGCTCAGGCCGAAGTAACTGTGCGCCTAGAGGAGAACGGCAAAATAATTAACGGATTAGGCGCGGATGCAGATACTTTGGTGGCTAGCGCTAGGGCATATATCCACGCCCTTAATAAATTACTGGCCTCACGTGAAAAAGTTAACCCGCAAATGAGCAGTGTTTCGCTTTAAGCTTGGTAGCTTTTGGCAAAAATATAATTCTGCTATTGCATTTATAGCCAATAGGCACTATAAACTCTGAAATTATACCAATTTTATTAAAAGGCGCAAAATTATGGCACGGGTTACTGTCGAAGATTGTATTGAAAAAATACCAAACCGTTTTGAACTTGTGATGATGGCATCTCAGCGTGCACGCAAGATCGGATCTGGTGCTACTCCTACTGTTGAGAGTAATAATGACAAGAAAACTGTAATTTCTTTGCGTGAAATCGCAGGCGAGACTATTGATACTTCAGGTTTGAAGGAAGAGATGATAGCAAGCTATCAGCGTTATCTTCCGCAAAATAATGAAGAAGATGAAGTTGAGCTTATGGATGGTGAAAAAGAGTGGGGCGATATCGCTACTAATACTGCTGCATCAGGCATATATTCTGACGAAGAAATTGGCGCATCATCTGACGATAAAGATGATGGTGAAGTTGATGGTGATGGAACTCCTCCATCTTTGGGTGATATAGCAGGCATTTAGCTTATCATTTGTAAAAACCTAATATTTAAAGCCGGACTTATTGTTCGGCTTTTTGTTATCTATTGCTATTTTTTAAGTAAAAACCATGTTATTTGTAAATATATTAATAAATAATAAATTGGGTAATTACAGGCGCGTATGGGTGAATTAGAGAAACTTCTTGATACTATTAATGGTTATCAGCCTGAATTTGACTCCGAAATGGTTAAGGATGCATATTCTTACGCAAAGGAGATGCATGAGGGGCAATTCCGTTCATCTGGGGAGCCATATTATCTACATCCTGTAGAGGTTGCGCAGATACTCGCAGATATGCGCATGGATGTAACAACAATTGTAACTGCAATCTTGCATGATACGATTGAAGATACTGACGCTACCTTTGTGGATCTAGAGGAGAGGTTCGGTAAAGTTGTTGCTGATCTTGTGGATGGTGTTAGTAAGCTAACCCGTATTGAGAGTCAAACTGTAGAAGGCAAGCAAGCGGAGAATTTTCGTAAACTTCTCTTGGCTATGTCCGAAGATATTCGTGTTCTTTTGGTTAAATTAGCTGACCGCCTGCATAATATGCGCACTATGGGCGGTATTAAGAAAATTGAGAAGCGCCGTCGCATTTCGTTAGAGACTTTAGAGATTTATGCACCGCTAGCTGAGCGTATCGGCGTTCACTGCATAAAGGAAGAGCTGGAAGATCTATGCTTTGAGCAAGTTAATCCTGAGGCGAGGGAGAGTATAACTAATCGTCTTGAGTATCTTAGGGATGACGGTGGCAGTGTTGTTGACGCTATTGTTACTGACCTGACGAATATATTAAAGGAAGGTGGGATTGAGGCCGAAATAGCTGGTCGTGAGAAAACCCGCTATTCTATCTGGAAGAAAATGCAGCGTAAAAATGTAGCATTTGAACAGCTTTCCGACATCATGGCTTTCCGAATTATGGTTGATAATATTGAGGATTGCTATATGGCTCTCGGCATTATTCATGGTAAATACCACAGTGTGCCAGGGCGTTTTAAGGACTATGTATCCACCCCTAAGCCGAATGGTTATAAGTCTATTCATACTACAATAATGGGGCCTCAGCGACAGCGTATCGAGGTGCAAATAAGAACCTCTCAGATGCATGATGAGGCGGAGCTTGGGGTCGCTGCTCATTGGGTATATAAGGGCAGTAATCAAACAAAGCAGCGCGATTTAACCAAATATCGTTGGCTTCGTGAGTTGCTAGAAATATTAGAGCAAGAGCAAAAGCCCGAAGATTTCTGGGAGCATACTAAGCTAGAATTATTTCAGGACAGGGTTTTTGTATTCACGCCGCGCGGGGATCTTATTGAGCTTCCTAACGGCGCTACCTCAGTGGATTTTGCGTATGCAGTTCACTCCGCTGTGGGTGATAAATGTGTTGGTGCAAAAATAAATGGCCGAATAGCTCCACTAAATTCTTGTCTGGTTAATGGTGATCAGGTTGAGATTATTACCGCAAAAACACAAACCCCGTCACCCACTTGGGAGCGCTTTGTTGTTACTGGTAAGGCGCGTTCACATATCCGTAAATATATACGCAATCAACAGCGTGATGAGTTTGTTACGCTAGGTAGGGCTATGCTACAGAAGGTCTTCCGCCAAGAGGGTTATGAGTTTGGTGAGAAGGTGGTTTCAGGAGCTCTCTTACATTATAGCTTCGAGGAAAATGATGATATATACGCGAATATAGGTTCGGGTATATTTATAGCGCGCGATGTATTTAAGGTGATATTCCCTAGTCATCAGGAAGTTATTTCAAAGCGACCATCAGAGCATATGGATCAAGCTGTGATGGTTAAGCGCAAATCTGGCGATGGTCATGCAATGCCTATTAAGGGGTTGATACCAGGTATGGCCATGCATTTTGCGCGCTGTTGCCATCCTCTTCCTGGCGATAGAATTATAGGAATTGTGACAACTGGCAAGGGCGTTACAATACATACGATTGATTGTGATACTTTGGAGACTTTTGCGGATACTCCTGAGCGCTGGTTGGATGTATCTTGGGGTAATCAAGAGGATATGCCAGAATCTCAGGTTGGTCGTTTGATTGTTACTATGTCGAATGAGCAAGGATCTCTAGGCACTGTATCAACTGTAATTGGCCGTAATGCAGGAAATATTACTAACCTCAAAATTACAAGCCGATCTCTTGAGTTCTGGGAGATGATTGTCGACGTTTTTGTAAAAGATACGAAGCACCTGAATAATATAATTGCAGCATTGAGAGCCACTTCAATCATTATATCCGTAGATAGGGATCGTGGGCACTAATATCTACGGCTGCTAAGTCAGGTGTAGCTAACGGTTATTTCTATTGATTGCCAAGTCTTTTTTCAAGCAATCTAATACGCTCTTCATATTGACGCTGCTTTCTGTAGAAATCAGCTTTTTGCGTATCAAGCTCAGTTTCTAGCGCAGTAAGCTTTGAGATTTGTTGCTGATTGGTTAGCTCAGGGTCAAATAAAACATTTTCTAGCCCTTCTTTTTCTTTTTGGCACAAGGCTTTTTGATTTTGCAGCTTTCTTCCGATTCGCATAATTTGACGTTCAGCTTCGTTGAATTTCATAGTGGCGCGCTCTAAATCCCAGTTATCTGATGAGATGGAAAGTCTCTCACCTTCCGCATCTTCTAGGGTCATTCTGAGCTCTGTATCAAGCTCTTTATTCTTATTCATTAATACGCCCATTTGTTTCTCAAGGGCGGATATTTTTTTGCGCATTTTTTGTGTGTTGCCATCATAATTATTGCTTGATGGCTCTATTGATTTTAATTTATCGGCAGTATCGTCTTGTTGCGTCGCTGGTTTTAGCAATGGTAGCACCGAGTTGTTGCTTTTCATCTCTTCTGCTAGTGTCTCGCTATAGCGTGGTGTCAAAGATGCTATTGGGCGCGGACTATTATTAGCACCCAGTGATGGCGCACCTTCTGGCATTTGTGTAAGAAGTGGTGGTGGTGGTGCAAACGCCCCCTTTACTTCTTTAGGTTGCTGAGGTGTTTCTTGCGCAGCAATTTTTGCATTTGGATTTATGCATGTTTCATATTTATTCATTGTGGCTTCTAGGCCAGTCAGATAAATACGAAACTCAGTATTTGCAATATTTATGTCTAGAGCGCCAGATGTGCTTAGTGTATCTGCAAATTCTTTATTGTCGCGTAAGTCGCCGACAAGAAGGTTTTTCTTATACGCTTTTGTCGGGATATTTTTCTCTATAACGCCTGGTATAGTGTATTTCACTTCATATTTTTGATTTTCTTTGAAGCTGTCTTGGCGGAAATCTATGTTTATGTTTGTAAATCCGTTGGCTGTTCCTGCAAGTTGAACAATATAACCATTATTTAATTTGTTGCTTATGACACAGTTTCGTAGGCCTCCATCAGATGTGCTGCCAACTTCTCCTACTACCCATTTATTTTTCGGGTAAAATGATAGCTCTGGATCTTTTGCTATAGCATTACTCGATGCTAAGGACGTTGTCGCAAGGCAAGCTGCCAATAGAGTTGATGCTAACAATTTTTGTGCCATCATGAAAAACCTTAATTATAAAGAAATTGGCAAAGAACATGCCTAGTTGAGTAGAAATGCTAATATATAAATATATTTTTTGAAAGTATTAAATGCAGATAGTTAGTTTTTCACACTTTTTTTTGTGGAAAACCTATATATAGTACGTGTAATTGAAAATTAGGGGCACTAAATGACTTTTGAGAATATAGAAAAAACCATGCAGGATAAATTATCTTATGCTCCAAAGCTGGGTGCAAAGATAAAATTTGATTTTAGTGGTGAAGGGATCATCTTCATTGATGGGACGCAAAGCCCAGCAGTTATGAGTAACGAGGATATTGATGCAGACACTACTTTTGTTTGCACGGTAGAGTTATTCCAGAAAATTATTGATGGGACGCAAGATGCCACCATGGCCTTTATGAGCGGCAAGCTGAAAGTGCAAGGCTCTATGGGTTACGCCCTAAAGCTATCCTCACTACTCAGTGATTAGTTTCTTAACTTCTTCTGCAATTTTGATGGCTCCATCTTTGGACGGGTAGAGAGCAATTAGCTTGTTTTCTGGACTCATCAAGTACATAAACGATGAGTGGTCCATCATATATTCATCCATCATTTCATTTTCTACTTTTGATGCATAAACTTTAAATGATTTTTTAACATCTTCTATTTGTTTTATTGATCCAGTAAGGCCTACTAGCTTCTCATGGAACTGCGTAACATAGCTGTTCATTGCGGCTACATTATCGCGCTCAGGATCGATGGTTATAAATAACGGAGTAACTTTTTCGGATAGATCTTCAAGCTCTCCCATTATTAGGGTAATTTTTTGCAGCTCGGCAGGGCATATAGCAGGGCAGTATGTAAATCCAAAGAATATAAGCTTATAATTGCCTGCATAAGTATCTTGCGTAACTGCCTGTCCCTCATGATCTGTTAGGGAAAACTTGCCTTCAATACTCATTAGGCTTGATGCTTTTTTAGGCTGTTTAATAATAGTAGCAGCTTTATTGCCGGTGGAAGCGGTAATGGTTTCGCTGTCCACTTCATCTTTTGACTGGAAATATCCTATAGCTGAGCCTACTCCAAAGCCAATAGCTAGTAAAATAACCCATCTGAATATATGTTTTTTCATTATCAAAGCCTCGCTTATACTAAAATT
>DAOWDF010000222.1 GCA_030639165.1 Alphaproteobacteria bacterium | reverse complement strand
CCCTACTTCAACATAAATGCCAAACAACAAAATCCGCATAAGTTTAAAACCATAAATACATATGAAACAAAATTAGATGAATTTTCTAATCCTCTCATATCAAAAGAGCTAGAACCTGTAATTACGCATTTCCTAAATGGATTTTCGGCAACTATTGAGCCAAACTCATATATCCTGAATCTGGAATATAAGAGCGATAATCCACATAAATCAGCGCATATACTGAACAATATCACTGCAAATTATATTGATAGCCTAAACGATGACCCTCAAAAACACTTAGGAACTAAAGAGAGAAAACTTTTCACCAGCCTAAAAGCCAACCTTGTGGCCGCTGAAAGTAAATTGGCACAATTCAAGCAGGATTTATCATCCCAAAAACCAGCTACCAATAGTAACAAAGCCTTAAAAGAGATAAAACAGGCAAAGATTGAATATAAAGCAGCAAAAGCCAATCTTGAGCCATTCATTAATAAAAAGGGTAAAATATCGCTAAACCCTAAAACGGCGGCTATACAAAACTCAAACGCAATACAAAAGCTCAAGTTAAGGCTGGCACAATTAAACAGCGAGTTGGAGACGATTTCTCCTACCCATAAAAACTCGCACAAAGATATAACCGAGATTAAATCACAAATTGATATAGCTAACGAGCAAATCAAAGACAAAGCCATACTGATTATTGCGCGCATAAAATCAAAGCACGATAAGGCATTATCACGGCTAGAATCCTTACAAAAACCTGACAATACCGCAACTAATGGCCACAATAAAATAACTCATGAAAAACTAAGCGGCCTTCAAGCACAAATAAAAGAGGCATCGGACATATTTGAAGAATATGAACAAGCGCGCAGAAATCTCACCACACCTGAAAACCAAGCCAAAAGCCCCGCTATACAATTATCAGGAGCAACCGCATCCCCTAAACCAATATCCCCAAACAAACCTCTTATATTGGGGCTAGGAACCTCCCTTTCATTTATACTTGCTATTCTACTCGCCATTTTTATCGAGAAAAACAGAAACACATTCCTTAGCGGCAGACAATTGGAGGAATCTCTCGACCTCCCCTGCCAAGCCCTTATACCAAGAATAAAACCCGAAAAAGGCAAATCAATTGCCAGCTATGTGGTTAATAACCCGACATCTCCGCTATCCGAAGCAGTACGATCCTTGCGACTGATACTTAAATTACGCGCTGAAGCATCAGAGCATCAAAGCAAGGTCATTACTTTCACATCCTCATTCCAGAATGAAGGGAAAACCACCCTATCATCATGGATGGCATCCCTAGCAGCAAAATCAGGTGAGCGCGTTATCCTTGTAGATTGTGACCTGCGCCGCCCTAGTATCCATAAAAGCTTCGGGCATAAGAACACCTTATCTTTGGTTGAATATCTTGGAGGTAAGAGCAAGCTAGAAGAAGTTATAGATACAAATGACCCATCAGGTCTGCATATAATTTACGGGAGATCAGCTCCTGGAAGCGCGCTAGACCTTATATCATCCGAAAAAATGGAGAATTTAATTAGGTCACTACGCAAATCATACGACCTAGTCATTCTGGATACCCCTGCTTGCATGGCTGCTTCAGACGCACGCGCTTTGGAAAAATTATCCGATCAACTTGTCTATATAGTCGCATGGAACAAAACCAGCCACGAAATTGTCCACAATGGAATATCTCAATTCACCCAATTTGGAAAAGCGCAGATATCAACGGTTTTAACCAATATAGACCCTAAAAAACACGTGCAATTCGGCTATGGTGAGGCCATCAATTACTACGGGCACTATAAATAATATTACAGACCTTAAAAAATCTAATATTATGAATGCATGCGAATCAAAAACACCATTCGGGCAAATCGCAGCATATTATTTTTACTAACTCTGTTTTCCTGCCTCCAAATTATCCTAGGTTTTATTCTGATAATAGAAGAAAGCCACACTCCCCTTGTGCCATCATCTGGCGAAACATCCCCACAAAACACCTTAGCCTCTAAACAAATAAACCCTCAATACATTCAACTAACAAATCTAGAGGAGTCCATAAAATGATCTCCTATTATAAATCAAAACATCCGGGGTTATTTTTATACCTAACTCTGGTGATAATCAGCGTGATTACACCTCTATATATAGAGCTAACTACGGCGCAAACTGGCATATTATCCATCCTTTGGGGCGGCTTCATATTCATGCGCACACTATCACTTTACGAAATTAGTGAGCATTTCTCACACAAAACCAGCAGCTCTATAATATCTAAAAACAACCATAATTCCGCCCTTCCCTATGACTTAACCAGCCGCATGAGCGGACAAAACAACTTTAAGCGCGGCATCTTTGCCATGCGCTCCATGCATATTAAAACATTATGCTGGTTCGCCATCGGCCTCATATATATGGCTTATAGCTTCTACCTCTCACGCGGAACTATGCCCCACAGCCTTATACTACAAAATCTGTCAATATTATTCATGATCGGCGCAGGGTTTTGGGCTGGCCAAACCTATGCCTATAGCGATCATGCATCAAAACTTCTTATATTAGTCTTCACCTGCCTTTTAAGCATAACCATATTTAAAATGAGTGGCTCTCTAATAATAGAAAACTTTGAGATATTCACTATTGATGGCCTAACATCCATAAATAACAATGCCATGCCCATACTCTTGGCTCTAATAGCGTACAGCGCAGCAATACTATGTTACTCCGCAATGCGTGACCTAACTTCTAGTATAAATGCCGCGCTAGGGCTTACTATTATCCTACTACTAACTATTTGTGGCTTAAGCCTTGAGCCAAGCCCGCAGACCTTATCTCTATGGCTTTCAGGATGGAGCCTGCTCTCAATATTCTGGGTAAGGTCGTCCAGACATACAGAAAAATCCTACGCTATATACCAGTGCCAATAAAAAACTCTTGACACACAGGGGAATATAGTCCTATATAGTTACTTCAAACACCAGAAAACCGTTCTTATACACCCTGCCTTTTGCGCAGGTTTTTTTGTATTTATAAAGGAGACAAACCATGACAACATTATTACCACAAGATTCAAACGATAACCCTATTCCCGCCCTACGCCTAAAGCAAAATGGAGCGCATAGCGTAGTAGTAGGAGTAGCCTCTGCGCGCAACGCAACCGCGCTAGATGCTGGAACACAAATTGTCAGCCTATTCGCTGACACCCCTGTATATATTGCATTTGGAGATTCCACAGTAACTGCCAGCGCCAGCGATCATTACTTCCCTGCCAACACGTATTATGATCTATCAATCGGCGGCGACCACAGCGCGCACTACACACATATCGCTGTGCTACAAGTAAGCTCTGCTGGTACATTATATATTTCCGAAAAAGAGTAGAATATAGATCACAGGCAAATTCATGTACGGCTAGGAAAGTAAGGCGAATAGCATATTTTATACTTAAGCCGCAGCTTGACAACGTCCGTACTTGGGTTTGCTAAGATCTGGATTTAAGGGCTGTGATTATCGTCCCATCATCAAGATAATCCAGCTCTCCGCCAACTGGAACTCCATGCGCCAGATGCGATACTTTTACACCCAGCCCTGAAATATGATCAGATATATAATGCGCAGTTGATTGCCCATCCACCGTAGCGCTTAGCGCAAGGATAACCTCCTCCACAGTGCCAGAACCACCTTCCATACGCTCCACCAGCTTTGAAATACGCAAATCATCAGGGCCAACCCCGTCCAAAGCCGAAAGCAACCCACCAAGCACATGATAACGCCCCCGATACGCGCCTGTACGTTCAATCGCCCAAACATCGCTAACTTGTGCAACCACACATATTTGGCTGTCATCTCGCTTGTGGGAGCTACATATAGCGCAAGGATCAATCATATCCAGATTACCACAATTAGAGCAGCTCTTAACATTCTCCGCCGTATCCATAAGCGCATTCGCCAAAGGCACCATCAACGCCCCGCGCTTAGAAAGTAAATGCAGCGCAATTCGTCGCGCTGACCTATTACCCAACCCCGGCAAGCTCGCCAAGAGGCGCATTAAATGCTCTAGCGGAGTGTTATTATTCATTATAGCTAGGCTTCCTACTATCATCTCCAAATTTAGGATCTACATATCTGAATAACTTAGATGGATGCTCCATGCCTCTTTTAAGGTGGAACAACTCAATCTCGGTAATCATCCCTTGTGGATCAATAATTCGCCATTTCTTTAGCTCGAACGGCTTTTCACTAAAAGCGAAAGTAATTGAACCAGCATCAGGATCGTCAGCCTGCACAACTCTAACCTGCAATAGCCCGCCTCCAAATTTAGCACCCTCAACCATCAAATCATCCGAAAAAGAGAGATTCTTACGCAGGAAAAAATTCGCCATAGTCGCCTTTATCGGCGCGTTTGTCTGCTCTTCCAGCTCAGCATCATAGAAGAAAATGAACATACCATCGGCCACCACGAAATCTTCCATCGGCGCATCATATTCAAACCTTAGCTTCCCCGGGCGACTCAAGTAAAATGTCCCGACAAGCTGCGTCCCATTATGCGTGGTTTGCACAAAACGCGCCTGTGCGGTTTTCAAATCCTGCAAATATTTCTCTGCGCGCTCAATATCAGCGGTGCTAGCCGGCTTAATATCCGCAGCATAAGCCTTCCCCACAGCAAACATAGAAATCACACATAAAACAGCTACTATATATCTCATTAAATTCTCTCACATTTTGTATGTATTGCGCTTTAACATCATTTTATATAGCATATAATTATTCAAATAAGAGGCTAAAATGAAGTTATTACTAACATTCTGCATATTGATCGCTAACGTTACATTGGCCATGCCTAGCATAGCGGATGAGCAACAAATAAAGCCCGCCGAAACCAGCATCGAAGGCATGAGCCTAAATGACGGACAAAAATGGCAAATGGATGACCATACCAGACAGGCCTTTATAAAAATGGCAGGTGAGTTTTTAGATGAGGATATATTGGCTTTAGAATCTGATGCCTTGAAAACTCACGGCATAAGCTTGCAAAGCAACCTTAATGAGTTAATTCAAGGCTGCACCATGGAAGGCGCGCCACATGACCAGCTCCATATATTCCTAATGGAGTATATGCCAGAAGTCAGTAATTTAACGGAAACAGGCAGCCAAAAAAGCGCAGAAAAAATCCAACATTACTTACGTAATTATGAT